>JANYLD010000114.1 GCA_025363835.1 Armatimonadota bacterium | reverse complement strand
TCCGCGAGTCGAAGGACCTGACTGGAGGCGAGGGAGTGTTGGTAAAGCAGGCAAGACTTCCGGTCAGATCCTTCGACTCGCGGACTCGCTCAGGATGACCAAAATGGCCAGTGGCGGGCTCGCAAATCAGAACGTCCAGTTCTTCATCTTCTCGTAGTTCGTTTTTCGGTCCAGTTGTTCGGCTTCGTCCAACGCAGCGAGGGCTTCCGAGGCATGGCCCAGGTAGCGCAGCATCTCATATTTGTCGAACAGAATTTGAGCCTTCACCGAGGCATTGACTCCGTGCTCGCGGACTGCGATTTGGTCGCATAAACTGAGCGCCGTGTCTGCTTGCTGAAGGGCAAATGCCAGGTCTTTAGGACTGTGTATGAACCCGGGGCCACCTGATACAAGACATGGGACACCGGAGTTGTCCGAGATCGGTTTTCGCGTTCCAGTTGGGTCGAGTTGAAGGCTCATGGCGAATCCCTCCTGCTTCACCGCCTCTTCAAGTTGCATCTTCAGGTCGTCCTTTGGCGATCCCCCAAGGAGAAGCAGATAGCGCGGGATCGTAGCGACGTTTGGAGCTTGAACTGGAGCTTGGACCCGGGCGATCTCGTGTTGATCGTTGCCCGACGTAGCCCGAATCGTCAGGCTCTTCGGCCGTTGCAAAAGAGGGCGTGAGGGAATCCACCATTGAGCGAGAACTCGCTTCTTATTGACGAAAAGATCGAGCCGAGTAGCTACGTCGCTGCCGTTATCCGAGGCGCTGAGTTGGCCTCGAAGATACTGGATGCCCTGGTCGTCGGTGATCCACATGTGTCGGAATTCCAGGTTCATTGAGCCAGTTAGCGCGATAAAGATATGCCCCCTCGCGTTCACGTCAATCTGCCGAATGACTGGAGGATTGGGGAGGCCGTCGTTCAAGGTGACGACGTTTTTGTTTAACTCCTCGGCGAGACCGGCTTTGGCATCGTCTTCGTCAATCGCGGTTTTTGGAAAGTTGGGCTGAAAGAGCCGGGCGTCTAAGTTCTTGTTGTAAGTGAACTCGACCGTCTCCATCGTCTTCCAGGTTTCATTGTTCGGCTTTTGCGCATCCAGGCTCACGGGTAGGTCAGTTTCCTTATCAATATGGAAGACCATTCGCTCCTGCAAGGGGGCGTTGAGAACGGTAACCCGGAGCATCGCTCGTCCATTGATCGGGATGCCGTCCTCCACACTGATGTTGCCGGACGAGCCGGGCGTTTCGTCCAGGAAGCTGGAAAGCTTGAAACCGCTGAAGCCTTTACTGAACGGGCTATCACTTGGGCTTTTGCTGAGGAGGTTGAGGTCAGGGCGGTAAGTCCACATTTGCCCGTCCCGGTAGATCGAGACTTCCTGACCCGGCTGCTCGAATCTCCAACGACCGCGATCATAGTAGTAACGACTCACGATGTTGCCGGAAGCCACTTCCCGGTAAGTGATCGTGGCCGAAGCGACACCATCTAGCGCCTGGCTGGCCCGGTGCATGATCACAGCTGCATAAGCCGTTGGAGAGATGAGAATGGCCGCCAGGAATAATAGTGCGCCCATAGCCACGGCTAACTTCCACCCGAGTCGTCTCTTGGGTGCGCAGTCGAATTCTTGAGCCAGCACTTCTGCTCTCCGTCGCAGCGACGCGGTTGGTGGTGAAGCGTTGCCTTGCAGAAGGCTTTCGAGATGGAGGCTTCCGGACGCATCGATTTCGTGGGTGGATTTCATGGATTCTCCCTGTCGTTTGCGAGGGTTGCGGTTTCAATCTCTATGAATCGAGATCGGGCCCTTTGGAGCAGGCTGTTCACGGCCGCGCTGGATTTGTGAAGAAGGCTCGCCACTTCTGCCTGCGATAGGCCCATGCCGTACTTGAGCACGAGGGCCTCCCGCTCGAGTTCGGAGAGCCTCCTCAGGATCGCTTGGACGTGAGCGGCCGTCTCCGTTGCTTGGCTGGTGGCAAGTTGGTCAGCCTCGTCTATGGAGACTTCTTTTCGCCGATAGGATCGCCGGAGGTTATCGGCGACTTTTCGACGAGCGATGCCAAGTAACCAAAGCTTGGGGTTCTCCTGTTTTCGGAGCTTGTCGAAGCTCGTGAAAGCAGCGTGAAGGACCTCCATGGAAACGTCCTCTGCTTCGGACGAATTGGCGATAAAAGACGAGACGTAACGGTGAACGTCCTCTAGGAACTGCTCTTGAAGATCATGTCGGCTGGCCAGCCGCCTTTCGATGGCTGGTTCGGCGCTGTCGGCTTTGATTGCTTCTGCGCTTAACATGAAGCGTTTGCTCCTGGCACGTTACGTAGTTCGTTTGAGCGCTGCGTAATCTATCAAAGCGTTTTTGTGACCTTGTGAATATTCGGCGGCGAGTCCGGATCGTTACCCATAATCCGCGCTGCCTCCAAGGCAATCCACTGGGCAAAGAAACAGTCCCAGATAGGCCGCAAAGGCTCGGGGATGTGGGGTGGGGTGTCGGGGCAGGGGATGGTGGCGCAGTCCATATTGGGGACGGGACCAAAGGTGATGGCTCCGCTGCGTTTGTCAACCAGGGCTTTGGGGCCGTGCTCAAAGTCGGCGATGGAGTAGCCCTTGCACGAGACCAGGGCGCATTCCATGAGCTTGAGGGCTTGCTCGAGCGCGGTGGAGAAGCCGAAGCCTCGGCCTAGGGAAAAGAGGGGCGATCGCGAGGTGACGGTTGGGGCCGCCTTTTCCGCCGCCTGCTTGGTCAGTTCGAGCCAGGCTTCATCCGGCAGGGAAGTTCCGCAATCGTAAAGGTGCCCACCAAGGGCAGCGACCAGTTGGTACATGGCCAAGAGGGAAGCCGAATAGGTTTTCGTAGCCGGAAGCGAGTGCTCTTTGCCAACTCCCAGCACCAACGAGTGCTCCGCAACTTGAGTAATTTTCGAGCCTTCCGTATTTGTAATCCCAAGCGTCGTGTGCCCATCGTTCCTCAACGCCTCCAGAACCTCGGAGACATCCGGCGCGGCCCCGCTTTGGGAGATGCCGATGCAGAGGCACTGGAGGCGTTGAGGAACGATGGGCACACGACGCTTGGGATTACAAATACGGAAGGCTCGAAAATTACTCAAGTTGCGGAGCACTCGTTGGTGCTGGGAGTTGGCAAAGA
>JANYLD010000295.1 GCA_025363835.1 Armatimonadota bacterium | reverse complement strand
ACTCTGTGATCCTCTTGTGATCCTTTAACCGCCAAGCTTCGTCTCAGATGAGGTCTGCGGCGAAATGGAACCTAACGAGAAGCTTCCGAACCCGTCGGATGAAGCAAAGCGTTTACGTCGCGCAGCCCGGAATGCAAAGCGCGAGAAGCAGCGCCTGGCCAGCTATGGCCGCGCCGAAAAGATGCACTTGGCCCGCCTTGAAAATCAAACGCCCGCACATATCGGAGATGCCCCTTCGGTACCCGGAAGATTCCATGTCGGCTGTTCCGGATGGTTTTACTGGCACTGGCGCGGAATCTTTTATCCGGAAGAAATCCCTCGAACGGAATGGTTTCGCCATTACGCGAAGAACTTCGACACCGTCGAATTAAACGCCCCGTTCTATTCATGGCCAACCATAGCCACCGTAAAGAACTGGATACGACAGGCGCAGCACTCGGAGGAGCTTCTTTATACCGTCAAGGTTTCAGAACTGATCACCCACATCAAACAGTTCGTCGACACAAAAGAGCTGGTGCTCGATTTCGGACACATCGCCGACCTCTTAGGCCACCGATTCGGCTGCTTCCTCTTCCAACTCCCACCCAGCTTCACTTTCACCAAAGACCGCCTGCAAGCCATAGTGAGTCAACTCGACCCCGCTCGCCGCAACGTCGTCGAGTTCCGCCATCCCAGTTGGTGGAACGACTCCGTTTACCAGGCCTTTCAGGACCACCACATCATCTTCTGCTCCTGCAGTGCCCCCCGCCTCCCCGATGAACTGATCAAAACCGCCGACGACATCTACGTCCGCTTCCACGGCACCAGCGGATGGTATCAACACGATTACTCCGAAGAGGAGCTAAACACCTGGGCAACCCGCATCCAAGCCAGCGGAGCCCAGCATTCCTGGATCTACTTCAACAACGACCGCGACGCCTTCGCGATCAAGAATGCCAAACACCTCTTGTCGCTTCTCGAATCCAAGTGTAGCCGTGTGCCCGCCTGACGTCCGATGCTCCCATAGCATCGCCCACCCCGAAAACCCGAGCACCCGATCGCCGATGGTCGGTCACCGACCATGTGACCACGTGTCCACAAGCCCACCTGAACACCCGAGCATCCCGACGACCCGGACGCCTCATTCCGGAAGACCCCGGATAGGGGTTCGCGGGAAGGTAGCCGGGGGTCGAGCGTTTCCCAGCGACACCCCCGGAAAAGCCCAACCAGGTCTACAACCCTGGAGGGGTTGCGGAATCCGAGCCAAACGACCATTTTAGGACGGCATGGAGTAGGGCTCAAAAGCCGTCAATCCAAACCAACCCCAAAGGAACCGCCGGCCGACACGAGTCCGGGACACGGCCGCCTGTCGTCGTCTTCTGTCGCCTCAGCTTTAATGGATAGGGAGCGGTACAGGAATGGGAAGCTCCGGGCCGCTGTTCGTTTCTCTTAAGCTACTACACCTTGGTGACCTGCTCATCGTTGCAGATGCCCACCATGAGCAGCCAAGCACCCGAGACCAGTGAGGCAACGTTGAGCATGAGTCCGATCGCGGCCACGAACGCCCCCTCACCAACTCCCGCGATCAACATCACCGAGCCGCCTATCTGGACGAGCGCGCAAAAAGCGGCGAAGGTCCTGCGGAGACCGGTTCGGCCCGTATCGCTCCCTTGCAAGCGCACCGACTGCAGGTAGCCCGCGATATACACGTACGCGTACACAACGGTGGCGACAAGCCATTCGATACCGAGCCAGAGTCCCGTCTGATGCGGCATGAGCCCTAGACCGCAAAGGACGAAGATGCTAGTGAAACCGACCATCGTAGCTGCAGCCCTGGCCATGTGCGTGGCATCCTCGGCGATCTCCCTGAGATTGAGCGACATCGCTACGAAGACAAGCCCCGCGAGCGCGGCCGCGCCGCCGCCCACCATTAGGAAAAGATCGTGCCAGAGTTCAGGTTGGTAAGTCATAAGGTGGACGAGCCCGGTTCAAAGGTTAGTAGCGCTCCAGCTACGCGACCCGGCTGCGGTGCATGAATCAGCGGGTCGATTCGGACGGTGCCCGAGAACCAATCAGCCGGTCCCGTGATTGATGGTTGTGATCCGCTTCGTTTTATTTCCATGCTCTCTCTTACTTATTCTCAAATCGCAAACGTTTAGCCGACCCTGTGGTCCGCTCCTACTGTATCGCCGTCAAACGCGGGTCAATCTCATTGACCACGACATCTACACTCCTCGTTGCCCCAAGGCTTCTATCCTCGCTTTTGCTTCTACCAGGGCTGGTTCGCAGGCCCGACCGTGAACTCGCTGATGGTCGTGTCTTCCGGTTGGTCGATTGCGAACGCTACAACGTTCGCGATTCGATCCGGCGAAATCCCGAATCGCTCGTATAACTTGTGCATCGCCTCGGCCGAGTCGTGGTGGCTGATCTTGCCCAGGAGCTCCGTGTTGATCGCGGCCGGGTAGATCGTGGTTGTGCGAATATTCGTTCCCTCTGTCGCGGACTCCATCCGGAGAACCTCCATGAAATCGCGCATGAACCACTTTGTCCCCCCATACACGGCTCCGCCCTGATAAGCCTTGAGCCCGGCGACAGTCGATGTCCCGATGACGTGCCCGAACTTCTGATTAATGAAGGTCGGCAGCACCGCCGCGACACCGTTCAGCACCCCTTTGATATTAATGTCCACCGTCTGGTGCCACTCATCCGTTTTCATCGCCGAGAGTGGCGCGGTGGGCATGATGCCTGCGTTAAGGAAGATGACGTCCACATGGCCAAATCTCTCCTTGGCGAGACTCACGATGGCCTCGTTTTCAGACGGCTTGGTCACGTCGAGAGTCTGGTAAGCGGCATCGCCACCTTCCTTCCCAATGTCGTCGACAATCTGCTTCAGCCTGTCTTCGCGCCGTGCACCGAGAACGACTTTCGCCCCTTTGCTTGCAAGCAGCTTGGCCGTCGCCTCTCCGATTCCGGACGACGCGCCCGTGATGATGACAACTTCATTTTCGATCATGATTGGCCTTTTTCTGACAACGAAAGCTTCCGCCCCACGCCTGGAGCCGCTTGCTATCAGAGAATGGCGTGTATTTACCCGCGTGCCTGAATTGGCGAGAATGAGACGTGGAAGTTCCAGACTCGCCGTGCTGGATAAAGTTCCGCTACTTAACTGAAGGCTTGGACTAACATCAGAAGATGCCCTCGTCTTCCGAGCGACCACGCACCCAATACGCCAAGAACGGCGACGTTCACATCGCCTATCAAGTAGTTGGCGACGGGCCAGTCGACTTGGTGTACTCCAGTGGCGTCTTTTCCAACATCGAAGTAGCGTGGGAGCATCCAACATGGTGCAAATTTTACAAGCGGCTAGCATCCTTTTCACGACTCATCATCTTCGACCTTCGCGGTGTGGGACTCTCGGACCGAGGCGACGAGCGACCGTATCTTGAAATCCAGATGGACGACCTCAAAGCGGTCATGGATGCCGCAGGGTGCGAGTCCGGCGCCGTCTTTGGAACGGGACGCAGCGCCGCCGCATCGGCCATGTTTGCGGCAACGCGGCCCGACAGGGTCAAATCCTTGATCCTCTATGCGCTCGTCGTGAAAGGCATTGCTTCGCCGGACTCGCCCCTGGGCGCGACCATGCCCGGCCGCGACGAATTCGAGGCGAGATTCTACGCCGAGTTCGGCACTGGCGGGCAACTGGCGTTGCAAGCGCCATCCGTGTTCCCGGATAAGAATTTAGTGGAATGGTGGGGCCACTTCGAGCGGTTGATGTCCTCCCCTGGGCGCATCCGCGAGTTCCTCACTGTGTGGCGGAATATCGACCTGCGTGAGCTTATGCCTGCCATCGATGTGCCCACGTTACTGCTCCACCGTCGTGGCGATAAAGTGGTGGATATAGACCAGAGTCGCTATGCTGCACAGCACATTAAGAACTCGCGGCTGGTGGAACTCGAGGGTGAAGATCATCTGCCCATATTCGGAGACACGACCGCCCTGCTCGACGAGGTCGAAGAATTCGTAACCGGCTCCCGCCCCACACGCGCCGTGGAACGAGTCCTGACGACCGTGCTCTTCCTCGACGTGGTGGGTTCAACCGAACACGCATCGAGGATAGGAGACGCCGCCTGGCTTGTCTTACTGGAGAAATTTTTAAACCTCTCCCGTGAAGAAGTCTCCAGGTACCGAGGCTTAATCATTAAGACAACAGGCGACGGTCTACTAGCATCCTTCGACGGTCCCGCCCGCGCCACCCGCTGCGCCTGCTCCATCGTAGAGCGGGTCAAGTCCGTGGGCTTGGAAGTCCGAGCCGGATTACACACCGGCGAATGCGAGCTCCACGGCGACGACCTCGGCGGCATAGCAGTCCACGTAGCCGCCCGAGTCATGTCCCTCGCCGCCCCCAACCAAGTCCTCACCACCACCACCGTGAAAGACCTCGCCTTGGGATCAGAGGTGACCTTCGCGGAGCACGGGCAGAGCGAACTCAAAGGAGTCCCAGGAACCTGGACCCTTTTCCGGGCCTCCTAATCGAATCCCCAAGCGGTTTCGCAAAAACCATCATTGAAACCAGACCCGAAAGAACACCAACGGCAGCTTTGACCTCACGATGCTCTTCCCCAGTCGTCGGGCTAGTGAATTAACCCATGTAGAAGGCGCCCGGTTTGTTTTCCTGTGGAAATCTGCGGACCTTGCCTGCAGTTTCTGTCATCCATGGCTTCATGACAACTTTTATGCAGCCATCCTTATGTTCCTTGAATCCCTCGTACGCAGAGGGACCCGCGGAGAGCGGCAACTCATGGGTGATGACAAAGGAAGGATCGATCTTCTCTTGAACGACCAGCTCAAGCAAGTCCTTCGTGTATTTCTGGACGTGCGTCTGACCCATCTTGAATGTCAGGCCCTTCGCAAAAGCGGCCCCAAAATTGATCTTGTCGAGGAATCCGCCGTACACGCCGGGGATTGAGACTGTTCCACCGGGACGGCACGCCTGGATGCATTGCCGTAGCACGTTAGGCCGATCGGTTTCCAGACGAAGGCCCATCTTGACCCAATCGTAAATTTCACCAACGCCGGCTCCATGGGCCTCCATGCCTACAGCGTCGATGCACGAGTGAGGTCCATAACCTTCCGTGCGCTGTTTTAACATCTCGTATAGATTTTCTTCCTTTTCATCAAACTCTATGGTCTCAGCGCCGGCTTCCTTTGCCATCGCCAGGCGTTCGGGGATTTGGTCGATCACGATTACTTTGCCGGCTCCCAACAGGAAAGCCGACCGGATTGCAAATTGGCCGACGGGGCCGGCACCCCAAATCGCAACCGTGTCGCCTTGCTTAATGCTGCAATTCTCTGCAGCCATATAGCCGGTGGGGTAAATGTCGGTCAGGAATAGAACCTTTTCGTCGGGGATTCCATCAGGAATTTTAATCGGCCCCACGTCGGCGAATGGAACTCTTACGAACTGTGCCTGTCCTCCCGCAAAGCCACCATACATGTGGGAGTAGCCAAACAGGCCGGCGCCTCCAGAGCCATACAGATCTTCGGCCATCTTCTTGTTGGGGTTGGAGTTTTCGCACGCCGAGTAAAGTTGCTGGTTACAGAACAGGCATTGGCCGCAAGCGATTACAAATGGCACGGCGACTCTGTCTCCGATGGCAAGGTTCTTGACTTCCGCTCCCAGCTCAACCACTTCGCCCATAAATTCGTGACCCAAGATGTCACCGCTTTTCATGGTTTGTATAAGCCCGTCGTAGAGGTGCAGGTCAGATCCGCAGATTGCCGTCGACGTGATTTTCACAATGGCATCACGGGGGTGTTCGATGACCGGATCGGGGACTTCCTCCACTCGCACGTCGTGCTTTCCATTCCAACAAAGCGCTTTCATATCGCGGCAGACTTAACTCCGGCGCCGATGGTTCCTGTCAGGTGCCGTGGCTTGAAGGAGATATTGCAACCGTTCGTTTTGGGAATGAGCCAGAGGCTAATTACACCAGGCCCCTAACCAAGGAGCTTTTCAATCCCAACGATGAATGCCGTTCCAAGGTCTTGGACCTTTGCAAACTCATGGTCCACACACAGCAGATTTGGCCAGTGTTGTTTCACCACAAGAAATTGATCGTCCGCTCCCGTCCCCACAATTAGATACCTGCACCCTTGATCTTCGGTCGTTTGGATGGCATCAATCGCGTAGATTTCGAGCGGTCCGACAGTGAACCCGTTCGCCTGCCGCAGAACCCCCAAATAACCCGCAGGTAGCTGAAACTCGAGACCGCTCATGAGAAGCGTCTCATGATCGGGGCTGAGCGGCGATCCCATCTCGCTCATCCCATAGATCCTTGCCCAGTGGGCGAGGATCCCTTCGACCGGTTCAACGCTGGGCCGTTCTTGACCACCCGCACGCACTAGCTCATTTAAGTTGACCTCCGTCCAAGATGGCTCCTGCTTCTGCCGCTCAAAAGTGATTGGCTTACTGAATTCCATCTCGGAGAGCCGGCCTCCAGCTAGGAAGAGTCGTGCGCTGTAGCTCGCGGTTGAGCTTCCAAGCTTGAAGTTCACGGTTGCAAATAAGAGTTCTTCAGGCAAGCCATGGACTAAATCGGCAGGATTCACTTGAGGTTTATTCTGCCATCCCCTAAGAACAGTTGACCAACCTGCCTTGATGATCTCCCGGTCATCTCGCGCCTTCAATTGGTTCAGCAGGCACGTTTTTATTTTGGGATCGTCGACGCGCTCGATGGCGACCCGCCACAGCGCCAAGCTGAGCAGGCTTTGCATTGGACGGCGGCTCTCCAGGAGGATCTTCTTAGCGAATGACACACTCAGCCTCTTGCGTCGGCGACGACCCGCTGCAAAGCCGCCACCAAATTTGAAACTGTAACCGCTACTTCTTCACTGTAAGACGTCATTGATTGCGTAGACAAAGTCGCATATGGGCAGCACTTTCAATTATCGCGAAACAAGCTAATGCGTTTGTTAACAATCTCGGTTCTGCCCAGCCCTCCGTTGTCTAAGTGCGCATTTAGTCCTTCTTGAAACTCGGGGTTTACCGCCCAGTTCTGAAAGGTTGCTTTAAGGAACCGAAGCACAGGTCCGGGGGCGATCAATCTGTCTGCGTCAAGAGTAGTACATCCGTCGAGAATCCTTGCAATGTCTTCGAAATCCTGACTGCCGATGAAGTCACCCCTACCCCGATTTGCGAAGGTCTCAATCTTTGTTGCCAGGAATGTGCAAACGTCTGGAATCCGCACTGTTTCACCTTCAATACTGACGTGATGCGAGTTCGCTAGAACTTGGGGGTACCAGCTATTTACCGATCCTAGATCGCTTGGGTTGGTCGGCATTACATCGACTAGAATGTCTCCGCGTTTGTGTCGACACATTGGGCCAACCATGTCTGGTTCGAAGCCTGCGTCTCGTAAATTCTGATCCAACTCGACGCGCTCGGCTTCCGTCGCTATCTCAACCACGATATCCACATCACGGGTTGGCCTGATCTCGGCCGCCGCGGGATCGTCAATGTAAAAACCGACGCACGCTCCGCCCACATAAGTGTGATTGCCGATGACCTTTCCTAACGCTTTTTCAGCGGCGAGGATCATTTCCAGACTAGGGAAGTTTGTCAGGTTGGTTTCACCCGAGCGGTCAATTCCTCTATGGCGGCGGCACTTTCCCTTGGGCGTCCTTCGCGGATCGCGTCGATCAGTGCCATGAATTCAGCGAACTTCGGGTCCGCTAACGCGGCTTCCGGTACGCAAGGATGAAGCGGTTCTAGCGTCGCGCCCCTAACTTGCCCTGTTGGAAAGGGCCAAACTGGGACTGGCTCAAGGCCAACGGCAAACTTAGACACAAGCGGTGAGGCCGCATAGGAGGTGGCAACGCCCCTAGTGATAGCCCCTCTCACCGCTGGATAGCAGTATTTAACTCCATGCACAAGAAACTCCAGGAGGTTGCTGCGAATCGGCTGTTTCGTCACTCGGTCTATGAGACGCGCCTTGGCTGCGCTCTGAATAGCTTCATGTACAGTGCTGAGGCCCATCCTAAGCTCACTGGCGAGTTCCCGATAGCTCCAGGGACCCCCATCCATGCACAGGACCTTCACGACCACCACGAGATCTTGGGGTTTGAGGATGTACGGCTTCTTTGCTGATGGCATGGGATTGGCTTTCATACCTTGCATGCTTGTATTATAGGCGTTCTATGTTCGCGAACACAGAACATCACGAGAAGTTCATGAGTTACTGCCAAATATCGAAGCTTTAAGACTCTCGTTCTCGGTTCTGGAACGAAGAACAATGCCGTCTTCCAAACGACAAAGTGAATTGAGGGACTGGGGCACCTACGACAGAAGGTCGGACACCAGTTCGCCGCTGACGTCGGTAAGCCGGAAATCGCGCCCCTGAGACCGATAAGTAAGTTGTTTGTGGTCAATCCCCAAGAGGTTGAGGATTGTGGCGTGCAGGTCGTGGACGCTGACCGCGTTCTCCAGGATGTTGTAGCCGTAGTCGTCGGTCTTCCCATGCCGGGCGCCAGCTTTGACGCCGGCTCCGGCCAGCCACATCGTGAAGCACCTGGGGTGGTGGTCGCGGCCGTAGTTGGTCATCGTGAGGTCGCCTTGCGAGTAGACGGTTCGGCCAAACTCCCCGCCCCAAACCACGAGCGTATCGTCCAGCATGCCCCGCTGCTTGAGGTCCTTAATAAGGGCGGCGCTTGGCTGGTCGGTGTCGTAGCACTGGCCGCGGATCGCCTTGGGCAAATTCTCGTGGTGGTCCCAACCCATGTGGAACAGTTGAGTGAAGCGCACTCCCCGTTCGGCCATGCGGCGAGCAAGAAGACAGTTGTAAGCAAACGTTCCCGGCTTCTTCACCTCAGGGC
>JANYLD010000294.1 GCA_025363835.1 Armatimonadota bacterium | reverse complement strand
TTTACAAGCAATGGCGAACCGACAGTCAGGTCCTTCGACTCGGGGACGCTCAGGATGACAAAAATAGGATGAGAAGTTAGTGAGAAACAAATGCCTCGCATAGTTGTAAACGGAAAAGAAGAGCAGATACAAGGGGCGGTTACGATTGCTGAGTTCCTCCAGGGCAAAGGCGTCAGCTCGACGACCCTTGTGGAGCGCAACATGGAGATCGTCAAGCGCGACCGCTACCATGAGGTCCAACTCCAAGAAGGCGACGAGCTTGAAGTCGTGCAGATGATGGCTGGAGGCTAGGTGGCGCAGACTCCGGATGTCGTCATCGTCGGCGGAGGCATCATCGGCCTCTCCATCGCGTGGTACCTCGCCCGCGAGGGGGTCACCGTGCGCGTTTTGGAGCGAGACCGCCTCGGCTCTCACGCCTCATCCGCCGCCGCCGGGATGCTTGCTCCCCTTGCAGAATCGGACGAGATCACACCGCTGTTCAGGTTCGGCAAAGCCAGCCTTGACCTCTATCCAACCTTTGTTGAGCAACTCGCGTTCGACTCCGAAATGGACGTCCTCCTCGAGGGCCCCGGCCTCCTCCGGCTGGCGTTCAATGGCAAAGAAGCCGACCTACTAAGAGCCCTTGTCCAAACTCCAGCCGGACAAGAGCTGGAAACCAAGTGGCTGGATGAAAGCGAAGTAAGGGATATTCAATCCGGTTTGGCGGAGAAAGTCTGCGGCGCCGCCTACTCGCCCCGCGAGCAGGACGTAGACCCGAAGAGACTGATCCAAGCCCTCATCAAAGCCTGCCAAAAACAAAACGTCTCCTTCGTTGAAGGCATCCACGCCGAGCAGCATGCCATGGTGCCCTCAGAGTCGTCAAAGACCATTTACGCAGCGGGTGCCTGGACGGGCGAACTCTTGGCTTCCCTCGACTACCAACTCCCAGTTAAGCCGGTGAAGGGCCAAGTCGTGCTTCTCCAGCAGCCGACAAAAGAGCTACGCTTCACGCTCTACGGCCTCGGCGGTTACCTGGTACCACGAGAGAATGGCAACGTCCTCGTCGGCGCCACATCCGAAGACGCCGGCTTTGACGAAAGAGCGACCGACGAGGGCACCGAGCAACTCCTCACAAAAGCAACTCATCTCTACCCCGCCGCCGACCAATTCACTTTCATAGAAGCCTGGGCCAGCGTCCGCCCCGGCACATCCGACGACCTCCCCATCCTCGGCCGCCTCACGGGAGTCGAGAACGCATTCGTAGCCACCGGCCACTACCGAAACGGCATCCTCCAAGCCCCCATCACCGCCAAGCTGATGGCCGAGCTTATCATCACCGACAAAGACCCCGAAGCCCTCGCCCCCTTCAGCGCCGCACGTTTCACCCAAGCGGGTGTAGTTTGAGACACTTTGCGCTTACGATTGCCGGTTCAGATTCTTCTGCGGGCGCGGGCATTCAGGCCGATCTGAGGGTCTTCCAGGCATTCGATGTGGTCGGCGCATGTGCTGTTGCCGCAATAACCGCGCAGGGGCGAGCCGGAATAGCAGCAGTTGAGCTTGTCGCACCCGGCGTGCTCAAAGAGCAAATCGATGCGGCCTTTGCATCCTATTCAATCTCCGCGGTCAAGATCGGCATGCTCGGCGGCGAGGATCAAGTCCGGGTAGTTCGTGAGGCCTTAGTGAGGCATCATGCGGCGAACGTAGTCCTAGATCCAGTTATCCTGTCCTCCAGCGGCGCCAACCTGATTGACTCCGCTGGCTTGCGAGCCCTACTAAATCATTTGTTACCCATTGCAGACGTAGTGACCCCCAACAGGTTTGAGTTGGCTCAGCTCTCGGGAATGCCGGTGGACACCGAGGCAGAATGCAGGCTCGCCGCTCGGTCTTTAAACGTCAAACCTGGCTGCACGGTGATCGTTACGGGCGGAGACAGTCGAGCTCGCGATCTGATCATTAGCGATTCTCTGGCGCCGGAAGCTATTCAGACCGCGTTCATCAACACCGAACACACCCATGGGACTGGCTGTGCGCTCTCGGCAGGAATTGCCGCTGCCCTGGCTATGGGCAAGCCGCTCCATGCAGCCATGGACCTAGCGAAATCCTATCTGTACTGGGGGTTGCAGAACCCTATCCAACCCGAGGTTGGACGAGGGCACCCAAACACCTATAGACCGGCATCAGGCATGCACGAAGCACGGTGGCAAGCCGCTCGGGTCAAGTCTATAGAGGGCCTCTACGTGGTAACGGACTCTGAATTAGATCCTTCCCGGTCTCATCTCGATATCGCCAAGGCTTCATTCAGAGGAGGAGCCAAGATTGTTCAACTGAGGGACAAGCATCTGTCAACCCCGGCGCTCATTGACGTTGCCCGTCGGATTAAATCGCTGTCCGATGGCCTGGGTCTATTCATCGTCAATGATCGGATCGACATCGCACTTGCCAGTGGTGCGGCCGGGGTTCACCTCGGTCCCGATGACGTGACTCCTTCCGACGCACGGCGGCTGCTTAGTTGGCCCGCAATCGTGGGCTGTTCCGTGGGAACGGTCGAAGAAGCGGATGCGGCCGCGGAAAATGCTTCTTATCTGGCTGTCGGAGCCGTTTTTGGTTCAAAAACAAAGGAGGACGCGGGCTATCCCGTGGGGTTGAGTCTTGTCCGCGAGATCAAAGATCGCCACCCGGGCATCCCGCTAGTTGCGATCGGCGGCATCAACCTCTCAAACATCGCATCGGTGGCAGCGGCAGGAGCTGATGCCGCAGCGATCGTTTCGGCAGTGGTCTGCGCGGCGGATCCGGAGCAAGCAACCCGAGAGTTGCTTGCTGAGTTCGAGCGGGGCAAGCTACTTGCGGGCTAAGAAGAGCATCTCGCGTAGGTTGATGTAAGTCTGGCCCAGGCGCGTCTCGGCAGCAAGATAGTCAGCAAATCTGCCTATCGCAGATGCGACCATGGACCTGATTTGCTCGCGGTGTTCCGATGGCGTCCGCATTCGTTCCATCCAGCTTTCGAGGTCCAGCTCCAAGTTCTTTTCCTCGAAACGCTCAATTTGAAAACCAGCATCCTCAGCCACCTCCTTCCACTTCGAGCCCTTGATGTTGCGCTGATGGGACCCATCTCTCAGGCGCTCAAACTGGTCGACCAAATCGTCCGCTTCCTCATCTTCGGAACCAATCGTGTCCACCACCAACAACCAACCGCCCTGAGCTAGCGCGCGATAAGTATCCTCGATGAAGCGCGGGACATTCCTAAAGTGGTGCGCCCCCATTCGGCACGTTACTCCGGCCAAAGCTTCGCTCCGGAACGGCAGATTCTCTGCCTCCGCGAAGCAGACCTCGAAGTTGTCGATCCCGCGCTCGATCGCTGTCTTTCGTGTGACGTTCAGCATCGCTTCCGTGATGTCGGTGGCGATAACTCGGTCCACATAGGGTGCAAAAGCGTAAGCCGTATGACCCGCGCCGGTCGCCACGTCCACCACCACGCCGCCGCTGGGCTGGGCGACTTCGATGAGGTGTTGGAGGGCCGCTTGGTCGGAGTGGACGGCGCTGGTGAGGTAGCTGGCGGCCACCGGGCCGAATTGGCTGCGAGGATCGACCATCGACTCAATTATGGGCTTGCGTTCTTTGTTGGGACCAGATGAAATGCAACCACAAGGGCACAACGAGCACAACGATTCACAACGCCGGAAACATGTCTACAAACACTCTGGAAGAGTCCAGGCGCCCTTCCGGCGTTGTGAAACCTTGTGCTCGTTGTGTCGTTGTGGTTAAAATCCGAAAGTAACCTCGAAAAAAGCGTTACAGCAAAGCCAATTCCGGCTGCCGGCCGCCGAGGGCGACGCCCTCGTGCTCGAGAAGCCACTTCTTCCTGTCGATGCCCCCACCGTAGCCCGTCAGCGTCCCGTTCGCGCCGATAACGCGGTGGCAAGGAATAACGATCGAAATGGGATTCTTTCCGTTCGCCAACCCAACCGCCCGAGAAGCTGCCGGATTCCCAACACGCTTCGCGAGTTCGCCATAGCTGATCGTCTTCCCGAAAGGAATACGCGTCAGTTCATCCCACACCGTTCGCTGAAAAGCGGTCCCTGAGGGCTTCAAAGGCAAATCAAAGGCCTGCAGATTGCCCGTAAAGAAGGCCTCGAGTTGCCGTCGGGCTTCCTTCAGAACGGCAACACCGTCGCCTTCCTCCCAAGATAGAGTGGGAAGGGACGAAAAGGCCGCTGCTGAGGTAGGGACCGCATCCGAAAAGCCGGAAACCGCCTGCGGCCCGCCTTGATGCTCTTCCATATAGATCCCTGTCACGGCCTCACCGTCGGAGGTCAAAAGCAGTTGCCCGATCGGGCTCTTAAGATTCGTGTAGTAAGTCATAGAGTCCTCCAAAGGTGCATGGCGGCGTAAGATCGCCAAGGGCGCCATGCTTCCGCCCTGGCAAGCACTTCCTTCTCGCTCGGCAAACCGGAATCTTCCCCCGCCCCGGGGGAAGTACCCGAAGGGGGATGGGGGCGCGTGCGGCATTCTTCGGTAACGCGCCGCAGTGCCAACGCCTTTCGAATGCCGAGATCAGAGGCCGGAAAGGCATCTGGCCAAGAGAGGGCTCGCATGGCCACGTACTCCGCAGTCCAAGGTCCAATGCCAGGGACTTTGCAAAGCCTCGCCATGGTCGCGGCCACATCCGAACCGGGGCGCAAAACGATCTCCTTGTCGACGATTGCTTGCGCCAAGGCCACAATGGCCCTCGCCCGCGAAGCAATAATCCCGGTTGCGGCAATCTCGCTCGGGTCAAGCGCCGCAACTTTTGCAGGTGAAGGCGTCAATCGGTTCAATTGTGAATACGGAGTTTCAATCGACTCACCAAAAGCCTGCGTGAAACGCCCGGCGATAACCGAAGCCGCCTGAACGCTCACCTGCTGCCCCAAAATCGCCCGAACCGCAATCTCAAATCCGTCAAACGCGCCCGGCACTCGGATTCCGGGGTTCTGCACCAAGTCGCCCAAAGCTTCGGCGATGGCGCAAGGCTCGGCCGCCAAGTCAAAAAGCCGCCTTACACGTACGAGAACTTCCGGAAGGACCGGGGCCAACGAAGTAGATACTTCCACCTTTAGGCTATGCCGCTTGTGAGATGGCGATTCAGAAATTCCGAGTACCGCGCTCCGAGTTCCGAGTTCCGGGGTGACCCGGATCCACCCGTTCCTGCCCTTAATGCTGACTGTCCGCAGATACGCCGTCCCATCGGTCGCCTCGACGCCGCAAGCGGCACGGTAGGCAATGAACTCGATCAGCCCGCACCAGTCCAGCGGCGGCCGGTAGGAGACGGAGCACATGATGCTGTCCCGGCCCGTCGCCCCGCCCTTCTTCCGCAGCTTGCTCGGAGTCAACCCATATCGCTCGCCAAACAAGGCATTAAAGCGGCGGACGCTGGCAAATCCGCTCGCCATCGCCACCTCGCCAATCGGCAAATCGGTGTCGGTCAACAACCCCTTGGCGGTCAGCAGCTTCTGCGTCTGCGCCAGCTCCACGGGCGAAACGCCGTATTCGGACTGCACTACACGACGCAAGTGCCGCCCAGAAATCCCTAGCTCGGCAGCCAAAGCCTCCAGGCTCATCTCGCCCAGAGCCCCATCCTCGATCCGGCGTACTGCCGCACGAGCCCACGCATTCACCGCGTCCACGCTCGACCGCCCCGGCGCCAACTCGGGTCTGCATCGCAGGCAGGGCCTATACCCAGCCGCTTCTGCCGCAGCGGCGGTTGGATAAAACGTCCGGTTCTCGCGCTTCGTCTGGCGAGTCGGGCAGACCGGCCGGCAATAGATCCCGGTGCTCGATATCCCGACAAAGAACAAGCCATCAAAGCGAGGGTCATGGGTGTCCAGCGCACGATGGCAAGCCTCAAGATCTAAATGCATGCCTACCAGTTTGTACCGCTAGCCGAACCTATACTAGCCATTTTCGGACGGATATAGTGGAATCCGGAAAAGCATTAGGGTCAAGCGTTGGGGAGTCCGGAATGTCTACAGCGCGGCGAACGGGCTCGAATCGATGCTTGAGTACATGGCCGCAAATGATCGTGAACACGGCGAGCACTAAACAAGCCAATTCATAGTTGACGTAAATTACATCACCGGTAAAGCCGCCCGATATCCACCACATCATGGCCGAAGCAAGGTAGACAGCCCAAAGCCTTGGCGCCCGTGGATTCCTCAAAAGGCCGATCACGAACCCGACCACATACAAACCGATAAATGGTTTGACGGCGACGAACTCCAACGCCACACCAACCTGGTCGTGGTTCGGATTTGGATAAAAGGTTGCGATGAGCAGCATGGCAGCGCCTAAAAGGGCGACCCAATAGGCAGCGGAAACGACGGCGTAGGCGGGCCGCAGCGACAACGCCGATCTCCTTCGATTTATCGCTTCATTCGCTGTAGCAATCACCTTGAGCCTCCCTTACTCACTCCATTATTGTGAGACCCGTTGGGATTCGCATCCAAACGCAGCCACAAATATTAAGATATAGTAGACAAATATGGACATCTTTGCCGATGATGGGACGTTCTTGCTCATTCCGCCCGGCGGATCATCTCACCATGATTTCGGTTTCCTCATCGGTCATTGGGACGTCCACAACCGCGCCCTCAAGTCGCGGCTGACGGGATCTGACGAGTGGAGAGAATTTGACTTTACCAACGAGACGAGGTTGATACTGTCCGGCTTTGGCAACGTCGACGAAAGCGGTTCGACGGTGCGCATGTTCAATACGGAAACACGACTTTGGACGATCTTTTCAGCCTTTCCCGGCGCGACATCTGTTGAGGCGATGCAGGGATTTTTTGAAGCTGGCATCGGTCGTTTCTATTCGCGCGACACGCATGAAGGACGCCCCGTGATAACTCAGTTCGAATGGGATGGCACGAACACCGAGAATCCAATTTGGAAACAGGCGATGTCAACCGACAACGGCTGCACGTGGGAGTGGAATTGGACCATGAGCTTCACGCGCCGGGCCGATCACGCGGAGACGTTTCTGCTTAACGAAGCAGGCTGATCTTCTTACATCTCACATCATCATCCCCAAAGCACGGCCGCTCGCTCGAACAGCCAACCCTTCCGCTAAGTCCAATTTGCAGCAAACACACACGTGTGTGTTCGACCCTATTTGACTTACCAAGAAAGAGGAGAAAAACAACCATGGTTCTGAAATCCTTAGCTGCAACGGTGGTGCTCGGCGCATTGTTAGTGGCGCCTGCGAGCCTTTTCGCCCAAGATACGACCCAGACTCAAACGAGCACAATCTGGACCACGATGCCGATGCCTGAGCAAGGCTACGGCACCGCCATCTACAACGGAATTCCAGTTTCGGATCAGCCCAACTTTATGACGTGGATGACCAGTTTCCCACCCGACGAAAGAGTCGTTGTCCTCCGAGCTCTCCACGGTTACACCTTGGGTGGCCCGACGGTCGAAACTTTCACCACCGACACAACGCCGACAATGGCAATGCCTGTCTTTGTCAAGGTCCTCGATCCGGCCGATCAGACTACGTTCACGACCGACTGGAATAACATGACTCCTGACCAGCAGGCCCAGTTCATCACCTACGCTCGGGATCTGAATAATTTCCCGGCGAGCTCTTACACGACAACGACAACGACAACGACCACGACGCCGGCGATCACGACCACAACCGAGACCAGAACAACGGACACGTCCGGCGCCGCGGCTCAACCGTTTGGCACCACGATGGCGCTTGCGTTCTCCAACACGCTCGCCGCAGCCGTTCAACCCATCTACATGAGCATGGCGAACACCATGCCGACGTCTGAGCTCGGCGGGATGAATTTCTGGCTCAGCACCCTCACCCCAGACCAGCAGGCGCTCTGCATCCGGGCGCTCGCCCCCCTCAACGAAATGGGTATGAAAGGCGCTGTCGCCAAGGCCGGAATGTCGGACTACAATGTCCACAATCTACTCGTCAAGCAACTCGATCCGGGCGACAAAGCTGCCTTCGACAGCATGTGGAGCTCCATGAACGACCAGCAGCGCAGCACCCTTGAACAACTTGCCCGAGACGCCTACAATGGTGGCCTCAACGACCTCGGAGCTTCCGCAGCCGGGCACTAATCGGGAGGGCCCTGAGCTCTAAGCTTGAGCCTTGAGCCTTGAGCCTTGAGCCTTGAGCCTTGAGCCTTGAGAGTCGGGAGACGAAACAAAGTCTTCCGACTCTCTTCATTTCGGGCCATTAAGTCCCAACGTTTAACACTCAACGGTCAACCCTCAAAGCTTAGAGCTCAAATGCTCAAGGCTCAAGGCTAAAAGCTCAAGGCTCTTCCCTACTACCCCGGCTGGTCCGTCGGCCGAATCAAAATCTCGTTGACATTCACCCGATCCGGCGCCGTCACCGCGTAGAGGATCGCGGCCGCAATGTCCTCGCTCTCCAACTGTCTCATCGCTTCGGCCCATTTATTAACCGAATCTCGAACTTCTTTGTTGGTGATATGGTCTCGCAGCTCGGTTGCTGCAGCGCCCGGCTCGATGAGGGTCATTCGGATACCGTCCATGTGAGTTTCTTGCCTCAACGCCTCTGAAAAAGCCCCGACTGCCCACTTGGAAGCGTTGTAAACGCCCGACCCGGCCCGAGCCGTCCGGCCTGCAACCGAACTGATGTTCACGATATGTCCGCTCTTCTGCTTCCGCATGTGCGGCACCGCAGCATGGGTGCAATACATAAGCCCAAGCACGTTCGTATTGATCATCCGCCGCCAATCTTCCGTGTCCGCGTCCTCAATTGGCCCGAGAAGCATCACGCCGGCGTTATTAATCAAGATATCGATCCGCCCAAACCGCTCCATCGTCTCGGCGATCAGGTTCTTGCAGTCCGCTTCCTGCTGAACATCGCACTTAACGGATAAGACCTGGACCCCCTTGGCGCCAATGCGCTTCTCCAAATCCGCCAACCGGTCCATCCGACGAGCCGCCGCCACAATATCGGCGCCGTGCTCCGCAAGCGCTAAAGCCGTCGCCTCCCCAAACCCAGAAGACGCTCCCGTCACCACCGCAACCTTTCCTTTCAAAGACTTGTCCATAAGAGCCTCAAGGATATCCTTCTCCTAGCATGTGACATCGCATTTTCTAGGCGATGTTTCGCGCGGAGAACGGATCCCAGGCTAGCCTACTCCTCGCCCAATATCAATTGAGAACAAGAAACAGCGCCCAAAGGGCGACGCTACGTGTCGTACGGTTTACGATGCTATTATCGAAACATGGTCGCCCTTCTTCCGCTCATCGCAGCTTCCCTCGCCTCGCAGGCGGGACAAAGGATCATTCTTCAGGTGGATGCTTCGGAGGTGTCGCGCGGCCTTATTCACGTGCTCGAGAAAATGCCGGTCAAGCCCGGGCCTTACCTCCTCCGATATCCGAAATGGATTCCGGGGCACCATTCCCCCTCGGGCCCACTCGCAAACGTGATCGACTTGCACGTCATGGCCAATGGCCATGAAATCCCGTGGGTTCGCGACTCCGTCGAGCTCTACGACATCCACGTCAACGTCCCGAAAGGCACCGATCAGATCCAGGTGATCTTCGACGACGCGGAGACGCCAGGATCGAGCACGACAAACCGGCTTGCCCGAGTTGACTGGAACCACGTCCTCTTCGCCCCTAAAGGCCCGGTCGAGCAGATTCCCGTTAGGGCCAGCCTCAAGGCTCCTGATGGCTGGTCGGTTTATGATGCGCTTCCCTTGGCAATGGACGGAAACGTCGCTCAGATGCCGGAGACCAACCTGGAGCGGTTGATTGACTCGCCTATCCTGATGGGCAAATACGGAGCGGTTGTCCCCCTTGCTCCGAAGCACGAGATGGATATCGTTGCCGATGAGCCCAACGACCTCGTGATGAAGCCGGAGACCCTCCAAGGCATGAAGAACTTGGTTGCCGAAGCCCACGCCCTCTGGGGCGCCCAGCACTACAACACCTACCATTGGCTCCTTTCTCTCAGCGATCATGGCGGCTACGCTGGGCTAGAGCATAACGAGTGCAGCGAAGATGGAACGGGAGCAGACGGCTTAAAGACTCCGGACGCACTCAACGGCCTCGGAGACCTCGTCTCCCACGAATACACCCACTCATGGAACGGCAAATACCGCCGCCCCGCCGACCTCTACCAGCAGGACTACGCCACTCCTCAAGGCGGCACCCTCCTCTGGGTCTACGAAGGAATGACCCAATACTGGGGCAACATTCTCCCCACGCGCGCCGGTCTCTGGAGCCAAGAGCACCTAAAAGACACCCTTGCCAACTACGCTGCTGAGATGGGAACGAAGAGCGGACGAACCTGGCGAAGCACAGAAGACACTGCCGCCGCCGCGTCGATTGTCCGAAACGCGGGCGCTGCCTGGAATAACGCCCGCCGCGCACAGGACTACTATGTAGAGGGCGTGCTCATGTGGATTGGCGCCGACGCCACCATCCGCAGGCTTACAAACAACAAGAAGTCACTCGACGATTTCTGCAAGCTCTTCGCGGGGCCACCCAACACCGGCCCCATGATTAAGCCCTACAAATACGAAGACATTGTCAAATATCTGAACATGGTGGCGCCCTACGACTGGGACCGCTATTTGACGCACATGATCTACAACGTCCACCCCGCCCCCACGACGGAGGGCCTGGAAGCGGCCGGATACCACTTAGTTTTCACGGATCAGCCGGGGCCGCAGAGAGGCGGTGGACGTCGTGGCGGCGGAGGCGGAGCTAACCATAACTACGACCTCGGCATCAGCTTGGATGCGGAAGGCGTGATCCAGGACATGAACATCGGCAGCCCCGCGGACAAGTCCGGCCTTGCGCCCAACATGAAGGTGATCGCGATAGGCGACAAGCCCTATTCATCAGAAGTTCTGGACAGCGCCATTAAGACCGCCCAGACCAACTCGGACCCCATCGTGGTCCAAGTCCTTCAAGACGGCCTGATCTCGACCATGAAGCTCGACTACCACGGCGGCCCCAAGTATCCGCATCTCGTGCGAATCGAAGGCTCGCCCGACTATCTGAGCGACATTGCTACGCCGAAGGCTAGCGGGAAATGACCCCCATTTTTTTGTCATCCAAGCGAGCCCCGAGTCGGAGGACCTGACCGTAGGCTCGCGATACTCCTACAAGCACAACGTCGCTTCCCGTCAGGTCCTTCGACTCGGGGACTCGCTCAGGATGACAAAAAATTAGGACCGCCCTTAAGCCATCGCAGGCTCTAAGTCGATCGCCTCGCCGCGCTCGGACCAAGCCCACTTGGCCATGGACTCCAGGTTGTATTGGCGAGCTCCTTTTTCAAACTCGCCCCCGTCCGCCATGATCGTCTGGTAGCTATTTTCATCCGTGTAGCCAACCATCGCAACAGCGTTGCCATCCTCGCACTTGACAGCCTGAACCCATTCCACGCCGGGAAGGTTTCTCATGTAGTCCCGCATCGTGCGCCCTGCGGCTCGAAACGCTTCTTCCTGGCCGGGCATTATTTCCCATTTCGAAACAACGATGTACATCGGAAGGTCTCCTTGCCACGCAAGTTTGTGGCGATTCCTCAACCTCAGTTTAATGCGAAAAATACGGGGACAGTTGAGATTCATCCAAAATGCAGTTGTGCGCAACAGCTTCGGTCTAATTCTTTTCATCGTTTCCGGCATCGCCGGAGCCCAGGTGGCCACTTCCGGCCTCGCCATCAGCGACATCGGAGTCGGGGGGAGAACGCCTTTCCCAACGGATGCCCTTCTCCAGAAAGTTGTCCTAGGGACCTGGAGACCGCCCCTAGCTGGAGATGCGATCACGGCGCCGGACGGATCAAGGCACATCTGGAAAGAAGTCCACTCCAACAAGGATGGATGGTTTGAGGATGACGCGCTTAACAATGGCTACGTCTTCCTGCCTCTGGACTGGCCTAAGGCTGAGACTGTTGACCTGGTAGCCCAAGGCGATAGTGCCGTGTACGTAAACGGCGCAATCCGAGCCGGCGATCCTTACCAATACGGCTATCTCAAAATCCCCGTTCACCTAAACCAGGGCCGAAACAGCCTCCTCTTCGCCTGCGGACGCGGGCGGCTGAGAGTCGAGTTCAAGTCTGCCGGCCAGCCCCTCGCGCTGAACACAGATGATCTGACATTGCCGGACCTGATCCAGGGGCAACACGATGACCTCTGGCTTGGAGCAGTCGTTATCAACAACACCGACGCAGATATGCGGGGATTCAAGGCGACGACGATCCGGCCGGATGGCAAGACGGAGACGACCGATTTGCCGGCCATCCCCGCGATGTCACTTCGAAAAGTGCCCGTCAAGCTCTCTCCCCAAGACAATCTGGCACTCGGCAATGCGACTTACCGCCTTGCCATTTACGACACTCACAACAACAAGCTCCAAGGCAAGGAGTTCAGCGTCCGCGTACGACAGGCTCTCCAAACCCAAAAGCGGACGTTTATTAGCGGGATCGACGGCAGCGTTCAGTATTACGGCGTCGTCCCCGCCCAAAAACCGTTCTCCCAAAACGCTCTCATCATGACCCTCCACGGAGCCAGCGTCGAGGGCATCGGCCAAGCGGAGGCTTATGCTCCGAAGGATTGGTGCACCCTGGTTGCACCCACCAACCGGCGCCCTTACGGCTTCGACTGGGAAGATTGGGGACGTCTTGACTTCAATGAGGTCTTTGCCCTTGCCAAAAAGCAAGTCTCCCACGATCCCAACCGAGTTATCCTCACTGGGCACTCCATGGGAGGCCACGGGACCTGGTCCATCGGATCGACCTATCCCGGTTCCTTCGCCGCCATCGGCCCGAGCGCCGGCTGGGTGAGCTTCTGGACCTATACGGGCGCCTACGAGCCAAAAGATCTTAAGGACCCAATGGAGCAGATTCTGAGGCGCGCCGAAGACTCCAGCGACACAGCAACGTTCCGCTCAAATCTTGTGCAGCCGTCCATCTACATCCTACATGGAGAGAAGGACGACAACGTGCCTGTAACGGAAGCACGCAACATGTACGACTACCTGAAGAAGGCCACGGATCACGTTCAATACCATGAGCAGCCCGGGGCAGGCCACTGGTGGGGAACGCCTCAAGTGGGGGCCGCTTGCGTGGACTGGGCGCCTATGTTCCAGCTCTTCCAATCTACGAGCCTTCCCGAGCACCCATTGGACGTCGACTTCACGACCGTAAACCCAGCCGTCTCCTCCACTTGCCGTTGGGTCACGATCCTAGAGCAAGAGCACTCTCTCGCCCCAAGCCGCGTAGCTTTTGGCTCGCCGTACTCCAGCGTCCTTGCCGGCAAGACGGAGAACGTTTCACTGCTTTCCTTGGACCTCGGCCAAACCCAGTTGTGGGGACTCGGACTGAGCATTGACGGCCAGCAGATTCCAGTCTCTCACGTTCCCAAGGGTCCGATGACTCTTAAGAAGATCAATGGGACTTGGATCTACGCAAAGCTGCCCAATGATGTCGAGAAATCACCCGCAAGGGGCGGTCCCTTCAAAGTTGCCTTTCAGCGAAACATGATCTTCGTTTACGGAACTCACGGCACTGCCGAGGAAAATAAGTGGGCCCAATCGGCCGCAAAGTATGACGCTGAGAGCTTCTACTATCGCGGCAACGGAGCCGTCGACGTCCTGCCAGATACGGCCTTCAATACAAGGCGAACGAAAGACAGGAACGTGATCCTCTTCGGAAACGCGGACACGAACGGCGCTTGGAACGACCTCTTAGGAGACTCGCCGGTCCAAGTCCGCCGCGGGGGACTTGGTGTTGGCGGCCGTCTTTATTCCGGCTCGGACCTGTCCTGTCTTTTCCTTCGCCCTCGAAAAGGCACCAAAGACGGGCTCGTGGCAGCCGTTTCCGGAACCGGTGTCGTTGGCATGAGAACGACCGATCGCCTTCCCATCTTCCTCTCCGGTTGCGAGTACCCCGACTGGGTCGTCTTCCGCCCTACCGTTCTTATGCAAGGTCCATCGGCCTGCGTCGCAGCCGGCTTCTTCGACAACAAGTGGGCTGTCGACCCGGATCAGTCCGCGTTTAGAAACCGGGATTGAGGAATTCAGAAGAGAATAGGACATAGGAGACCTCCAGGACACATAAGGTGTGTCAGCTAGCCCTCGGTTCGAGCGACACTTGGCTATCGTATATGTCCTAGGGGTCCTGTGTTTGCTATCCACCCCTCAACATTTGACGGCGCTTAGTGCCTACAGGGCTAGGGACCCGAGATAATCGGCCTGAACCTTAGGAGCTTTGCTTGCAAGAAACCCAATGGCTTCGTCAAATCTTTATCCGTGGCGGCCCTTTCGCCCTTCACTAGAGTGCCGGGCACCCCGTCTCGCGTGAAAGTAACTTCGTCGCCCTTATGTAACCGGGCAAACCGTCGTCGGAACTCTAGAGGCACAACGTCCACTCCCTCCGCGGACGGCGTGAAGGCCGTGGGCGCTTTGGTCACGTGGATCAACTCCTTCTGATACTGGAACACCTGCATGGAGGCCGGCAAGAAGAGATGATTGAACCGGCCCTGCTCGGTCCGCAGGTTGCTGAACATCGCAAAGCTGGTCTGCGTCTTGAGTCCGATGTAAGGGCAAAGTCCATTCACCACGGCCAGCAAGGGCAGAATCGCCATCCAAGCAGGACCCCATAGCCGTAATGGCTGACTTGCCTCAACGTTGGAGGGCATAGAGCGGAACAGGCTGCTCACCAGCCAAGCTCCCATCGGCACAAAGATCAGCGCAGAAAGAACAATCGAGGCAAGATCCTTTTCGTTGCGAAGAGCTCCATAGGATGAAAGGTTTGGATAGGTGGCATGGGCGATCTTTTCGGACATCTTGTAACTCAACAGGCCCCAAACCGCCGCGCCGCCGACAACGGCAGCTGCACGCATCTTCCAATCCTGCAACTTCGGTAAAAATGCCCATTCCCGCCAGTTGGTCGCCTCGGGCATGAAGAGTACGTAAAGGGCTAACGTGAGACTCGAGAAACTTGCAATTCCCTCATAGGGCACAACGGCTAAGAAGGTGTGGAAGCAAGCGCCGATGATTAGGGCCGGCTTTCTAAACCGAGTGCTACTTAGAGCGAGAAGCAGAAATGCCTCGGTTGCAAGCGATCCGTAGACGCCCAACTGCCACATTAGCGGCACCCGGGAGGCAAGGGCGTCACCGCCAAAAAACGGGCTGACCAGCTCCCAGCCGCAACCGTGCGCGCTCAAGTAATCGGTATTCGACTTGTCGAGAACCGCGAAGAAGTAAACGAGAAGAAGAAGTAGTCTCGCGGTTGGTGCAGCCTTCTCCATGAGACTTGGTCCAGAGACTTTCTTGCGCGCATAGAGAACCCCGGCCGCGGCCAGGAACGCAAAAGAAACCAGAAGCTCGAGAATGTAGTGGTTTGGTCCCTCGGGCATCCTCCACATGATTCGCCCGGCTATTAAGGCGCACAAAGCGGTAAAAATTGGAATTGAACCCGGCCAAATTAGCATCAAGATTGAGGTGATTGCCACCGCCGGTGCGAATTTCGGCTCCTGGAAGGAGGCTGAGGTCACAAGAGATGAGAGTGCCCAAGCGACGGTAAACGACTCAAAGCGGCCTACGGAGCGGCTTTTGTCTGGGCGCCCGGTTTCGCCGACGCCGGGGTCTGTTGTCGATGCTTGCATTACCGCAGACATGCTGAACAGTTTGCAATTTTAATGCCAGCGGTAGACAGGACAACCTTAAAAAAGAGAAAGGACCCCTGGCTTCCTGCCTTGGGGCCCCCGAGCGCGCCAAGCGCTTCTTATACGTTGGACTAGCCTCGAAGCCGAACTGTTCGAGAAACCTGGGTGTAGAGCGGGTCGCCCACTTGGACATTAACCTTCTTTCCGACAACGAAATAGCCGCCGACTAAGCCGACAGGTCCTAGAAGCAGAGCTCCGCCGCCGCTCGCCGCGCCAGCTGTATCAGACCGTCTACCAGTTAGGCTCTGCTTATCTCGGGGCTCGAGTTCAAGCATTCCACCTCTCGTGCGGACCGGATTCAGAGCGATTCGAATCTGCGCATTCTTTCCAAAATGGTCGCGCTTCGAAACCTTCGTCAAAACTCCCGTGACGGGCGTTCCCGCAGGAAGGACGTCTTTGCCATTAACCATGACATCCTGTGCGACGGTCATCTTGACCACATCGCCGACATGGGCCGACTGCGAATGGACTTCCTGAGCAAACTTAAGGTCCACTTGCGTTCCCTTCTGGACAACTTGCGCGAAGCTAACTGTGGCGCCGACCATCGAAAGCACAAGAAGTGATACTCCCCTCTGGATATTGTTCATTGTTCCTTTCTCCTGTAAAAAAAATGGCGTCTAGCGCCGCTTTCTAACCCTTTGACCCTAGCTGCTTCGGCCCCGTTCGCAAGGCCTGCCGGTCTTATTGCGGACAAGCCTTATAGAATTTTAAGTGCAGAAAGGCTCTTTGCGCTAAATAATTCGCGTTATCCTTTTTTATCGGCACGATTCCTGCCGTGATGTTCAATTCCGCTTGACGCGGTTGGTTTTGTGGAGGAGTATGTTGTCAGACGCTACGCCTGTTGGCGCCAGTAACAAGAGAATAGCCAGCTTGGATGGCGTCAAAGGCTTTCTTTCTTTAAAGATCGCCATCGCTCACGTTGGGTTCTTTGTTGCGGTTCCATGGCTCTCGCACTTAACCGGCATTGGCCGCATGCTGAGTTTCCCTGTTCTACTTTTTGCTTTTGGCGTCGGAACCGGAATCTCCAAGCGCAGGAAGCCTGCGTGGCCTTTAGTCGTGCTTGGCTTGTGTCTGTTAGCAGCTTCTGTCCTGAACGAAGCATTCCTCGATTCTCGGCTCGCCCACCACTTCCTAATGGAAGAGCATCCCATAGGCCACGGAATCCTTCACAGACTCCTTTTGGTATCTACTCTGACCCAATCCGCACATTACGCAGACTTCTTGCAGCCCTATCTGCTGTTCCTCGCCATCGCACTCGTTGCGGATCGCTTGAACAAGCCAATCCGTGCTTGGAACCCCGCGGTTCTCATGGGCAGCGCCTTTGCTATGCACATTGCCGGCCTCGCCTTAGCCTCGCTGTCCTACGCCGGACCGCTCTCTGTTCTCTGGCGAGACGGGTACAGGAGCTTCCAATGGGCTCCGCTTTTTGCGGTCGGCATCCTAGTCGGGGCATATCGAAAAGAGCTCCTCTTCGTCAAAGACAGACCCAAGCTGCAAGCTGCGTGTCTTTTCGCCGCCTGTCTCGTTGGCGCCAAGTTGTTGGAAGATGGCACCTCTTTCCTGCGGCCGTTTGTTGGCTCACACGGAGACCTATGGAAGGAAGGAGACATCGTTGCGAACGTTGGCGGGCTCATTGCCGGGATCCTTTTGTTCGCAGCCTATTCAAACCTAACCATTCTCGTGAAAGGTCCAGGAATGCAAGCGGTGGAGCGCGTGGGCAAGCGAGCCATCGTTTCCCTTTGCATCCAAATGATCGTCCTTCCCCTCGCAGGTTTGGTTGCCGTCCACTTCAGACAAATGCCGATCCGCTCTGCCATCGGCCTTGGCGCCTGGCTCGGCTTCGCCATCTTGGTCATGAACTGGGAGCGGCTGATCGCTTCACTCAGGAAACAAGGCCATTCGGATGAAAAATACGTCGTGCCGGAAGTTAGGCCGTCGGAAGCGGAACAGTTGGCCGGCGCCCACTAGGTCAACCAGATCTCCGCGTGACAAGAAATCCCGGGCGACTTCCCGCGATTTCTTCTTTAAGTTGCGATCGACTCGGCCCTCCCACAGCCACGACAGCCCACAGCCCAAAGCCCACAGTCACGACAACCCAAGCCCTCAGCCCTCAGCCCTCAGCCCTCAGCCCTCAGCCCTCAGCCCTCAGGAAAGCGTAGACTACAAGGCTGCATGGCGTACCGCGATTTCCAGCACTTCCTTGACGCTCTAGAAGCCAAAGATGAACTCAAACGCATCAAAGAGCCGGTCAGCCCCTATCTAGAAATCACCGAAATCGCGGACCGCGTCATGAAGGCCAACGGAAAGGCTTTGCTTTTCGAGAACGTGATCGGCGCCGCCCACCGCCTCGGCTCGCCCGACCCTGAGAGCGCCGTTCTAGGAAAACCATCCATCCATCCCCTCGCGGATCCAAAATGGGGCGCGGCGGCAGGCTTATCCGGGGCGCTTAGGTCTCAACACCAGCTCACCAAGCAACAAACCGGCAGGCAGAAGGCCTTCACGGAAGAAGTCGACATCAAATACAACTTTCCCGTTGCCATCAATACGATGGGGACTCGGTACCGAATGTCGCTCGCCCTCGGAGTCGAAGACTTCGAAGAACACGCGGAGCGGCTGGAACACCTACTCAAGCCGGAGATGCCAAACGGCCCACTCGAAACCCTTAGAAAACTCCCCCAAATGTTCGGAGAGCTCAAAAACGCCCCACCCAAAAACATTTCCGGTGGCCCCGTCCACGACATCGTGATGAAAGACCACGAAGTGGACTTAACCAAGCTCCCCATTCTTACCTGTTGGCCAGAGGACGGCGGGCCGTACATCACTCTCCCGCTTGTCTTCACTCACGATCCAAACACGGGCAAGCGCAACGTCGGCATGTACCGTATGCAGCTTTACGACAAGAACACAACCGGCATGCACTGGCAGATGCATAAAACGGGAATGCGGCATATGGAGGACGCAGGTGCTCAACAGAAGAACATCGAGGTAGCTGTCGCTCTCGGTGGCGATCCGGCTGTGACGTTCGCCGCAATCTCCCCGTTGCCGCCCGGCATCGACGAGATCATGTTTGCAGGCTTTCTACGCAAGGACAATGTCCGAATGACGCAAGCCAAGACGGTTGATCTAAGAGTGCCCGCTGACGCGGAAATCATCCTGGAGGGCTACGTTAATCCACGGGAAAAGCGACTGGAGGGGCCATTCGGGGACCACACTGGCTATTACTCTCTGGCCGAGAACTTCCCCGTCTTCCACGTCACCTGCGTTACCATGCGCAAACACGCCGTCTATCCCGCCACCATCGTCGGCGTCCCTCCCATGGAGGACGGCTGGATGGGCAAGGCAGTTGAGCGAATCTTCTTGCCCCTCATTCGCCTAACGGTGCCGGAGATTGTGGACATGAACCTCCCAGTAGAGGCCTGCTTCCACAACGTCGCCTTCGTCTCCATCAAGAAGAAATACCCCGGCCACGCTTACAAGGTCATGAACGCTATCTGGGGCCTAGGCGGACTAGCCTTCACCAAGTTCGTTTACATCTTCGACGAGGGCTGCGATGTGCAAAACATCGACGAGGTCCTGTTCCGCATCGGAGCCAACTGCGATCCCGGCCGAGACACCCTCCACAGCAAAGGCCCCGTGGACCAACTCGACCACGCCGCTCAGCAAGAAGGCTTTGGAGGCAAGCTGGGCTTCGACTGCACCCACAAGTGGCCCGGAGAAAACGGCTTCACCCGCGCCTTCCCCAAACTCATCACCATGGCCGAAGACGTCAAAGCAAGGATTGACGAATTGTGGCCAAAGCTGGGGCTGTGATTCGGGATTCGGGATTCGGGATTCGGGATTCGGGATTCAACTCTGACGAAGCTTGGCATCTTTGCATCTGGTCGCCGCAATCAAGCAATCGGCAATCAAAAATCGAGCCATCCCCCATTCTCATCCTTCATCCTTCATCCTTCATCCTTCATCCTTCATCCTTCCGCCTTCCGCCTTCCGCCTTCCGCCTTAAACCAGTTACCTTTGGCTCGTTTCGTGCATCTCATTTAACGATTGCCGCGTTATAGTGGAAGGGAGCTCTAAAAGACGCACGACAAAGCCAAAAGGGCGAGCAGCGGTGAACTTATCACCCACTCTCGCGCGTTATGCATGTTGTCAAACCGTTCCTAACAGAGCGTCGATTTGAGACCACGCGGCCTGGCAATGCGTTAAGGCGTGGATTTCTAGCAGGAATTTAGGCGTAAGAGCCTTTTGAGAGGGGCCGAGAACCCCGACAACATTTCTAGGAGCGGCGGCGTGCGTCGTTCGTCAAGGCAGAGGGAGAGAAGAAGCATATGAGGAAGAGGCTTGGCGAGTTTCTCATCACGAATAGGCTAATCACTAAAGAGCAACTCGACGAGGCAAGCGCGATGCAGAAAGGCACGCCGGCCCCTCTAAGCCGTTTGCTCATATCCCTAGGGCACATCACCGAGGAAAAGCTCATGAGCAGCCTTGCCGCCCAATTTGGGGTCTCTCCCTGGAATTTCGCGGAGAATGAAGCCTCTCCTGAAGCCCTCCAGCACCTGCCGGGCAGCATCTGCCGGATGTATCAAATTTGCCCCGTCGATCTGCGTGGCGACCTCCTCATCCTCGCGATGCAGAACCCGAACGACCTGGAAGCGATCGACCTCGTCCGCAACCTGTGCGGCCTTCGCGTGGAACCAGTCTTGCCTGACCGAGAAAGACTTCTCAAGGCTATCGAGAACGCCTACGGCGCCCACCAGCTAACCGAGAACATGGACACGCTGGTCATCGGCGCGCTCAATAAGGCTCGAGGCAAACAACACGGCAAAGAGGGCCACAACCTCGACGAAGAAGAGGAAAACGAGATCATTCGCATCGTGAACGGCCTGCTCAGCGACGCCATTCGAATGGGCGCAAGCGACGTTCACGTTGAGCCACGGCTCGAGAAGATCGATATCCGATACCGAATCGACGGCCAGCTCCAAAAAGTCCGAGAACTCCCTGTCGAATTCCTTCCCATGATCGTGACTCGACTCAAGATCATGGCGGAGCTTGACATCGTTGAATTCCGGGTGCCCCAAGACGGACGAGTTGCCGCGGTCATCGACGGCCGCGATGTCGACATGCGAATTTCCGTGCTTCCCAACCACCACGGGCAGCGCATCGTCCTTCGTATCCTCGACAAGTCCGTTTCACTCAAATCCATGGAGCAACTCGGCTTCACCGAGAAGAACCTCCACACCTTCCGGACGCTCATTAAAAAGCCCTACGGAATGATTCTCGTTTCCGGTCCCACCGGCAGTGGTAAGACCACCACGCTTTACGCATCTCTGATCGAGCTCAAAAAGGTCACGACAAATATCATGACCTGCGAAGATCCAGTTGAATACGAGCTCGCCGGCATCAACCAATCTCAGGTCAACGATAAGGTCGGTCTAACGTTTGCCGCCCAACTCCGAGCCATCCTTCGTCAGGACCCGGACATCATCCTCGTGGGAGAAATCCGGGACGGTGAGACGGCAGAGACTGCGTTGCGAGCCTCGATGACCGGCCACTTGGTTCTTAGCACACTCCACTGTAACGACTCACCGAGCGCCGTCCCGCGACTTTTGGACATGGGCGTCGACCCATTCCTCCTGAGCACCTCGCTCATCGGAGTCATGTCTCAACGCCTGCTCCGCGTCCTCTGTCCTCATTGCCGCATTGAACACCAACCGAACGAGGAAGAGATCGGAATACTTCAGCACCATATCGCTGGAATGCGAGACGATCCGGCTTTTGCATTTGCAGTCGAACGGGGGGTTCTCCCGTCCATTTTTGAAGCCAAAGGCTGCGCGGCATGCGCAGGCAAGAGCTACAAAGGCCGAACGACGGTCCATGAAATCATGGCTGTCACGGGAGACGTGGCCAAAGCCATTGGCGAGCGGGCTCAGATCGACGAACTAAGAGAAGCAGCCGGCCGCTATGGATATCGACCGATGTACGAAGAAGCAATGAAGTTGGTTCTCGAAGGCAAAACAAGCCTGAGCGAAGCCACTCGAGTCGTCTTCTTCGAATCGAGCTTCGGCAACGAAATGCCGACGCCCACAGACCTGCGTGTCGCCGCTGTCTAAAGACACGTAATTCCCTCCCAAGTTGGGAGGGAATTAGCTAGTCCAGCGAATCCGAATTTTGAGCTCCGAGCTCCGGTTTCCGAGCTGCCGAAGTTAGCGCCTTAAGCTGGTCTGTCACCCACCCCAGAATCTCCTCGGTATCAGCCTTGTGCTCAAACGTCCGCGGCTCCCCCCATACGGCGCGGACACGCCTGAAGGCGGGCCGTGGGATTGTCGAGCCATACGGAACGACGCGTTCCGTATTCCTGAGGCCCACGCAGATCACGGGCACGTTGGCCATCCGAACGATGAGGGCAATCCCCGGTTTCAACTCCTGTAACTGGCCATCTTCGGAAAGCTGCCCCTCTGGAAAGACGCAAACGGCTTCTCCGGCCTGCAGCAAGGCGACCGCGTACTTGATCGCGGCCCGATCCGGCTCTCCCCGCTTTACGGGAAAGCACTTCAGCCAAATCAGAACGGAGCGAACGCCCTTCATCTCCCAAAGCTCGCTCTTGGCCATGAATCGGATAGGGCGGGGGCAGGCCACTTGGACGGCGACTGGATCGCAGTCGGACCGGTGGTTGGAGAGAATGAGGAGGCCGCCCTGTTGAGGAATGTTCTTCTTGCCCCTCACGGTGAAGCACCCGAGAAGCGCCATGAGGAGCCAAGCGATGAACTTGGCAAAGGGAAACTGCCACGCGTAGAACGCGGGAGGCTGGCGATCTACCTCAGTGACCGCTCTGGGCCTCGCGTTCTCCCCTTCAGCCGAACGCTCCGCGTTTTCATCCCTCATCCTTCATCCTTCATCCTTCATCCTTCATCCTTCCGCCGAGAATCACCATGGACAAAGCTTCGGGGAAGGCAACGTGCTCCTGCTCCAAAACCCTCTTAGCCAGGGTCTCCGGGGTGTCGTCGGCCAGGCGAGGAGCCTTGCGTTGGAGGATGATGGTCCCTTCATCGTATTGCTCGTTAACGAAGTGAACGGTGCATCCACTCTCGGTGTCCCCCGAGCCCAGGACCGCCTCGTGGACGCGCATTCCGTACATACCCTTGCCTCCGTATTTGGGCAAGAGCGCGGGGTGCACGTTGAGGACACGGTTTGGGTAGGCGGCCAGTATTTGTGGCGGCAAAAGCCGCGTATAACCGGCGAGGCATATCCACTTGGCTCCAGCGGCTCGCAATGCGCCAAGAAGCCTCTCGCCATAAGTTTCCAGCGGCTCCGGCGGAATAACTTCTACTAGCAGACCCATGTCCCGGGCGTTTTCAGCCGCAGGCGTCTCTCCAAACGGGGAGATCACGACGACGATGCGTGCGGGAAACGAATCCTGAGCGGCTGCCCGAGCCAAAGCCGCCATGTTAGAGCCTCGCCCCTTCGGTCCCACCAAGATCGCCACAGGATCTTTCACGTCATCGAGATGCACCGTTGTTTATAGCATTCCACGACAATCGCCCACCACCTGCTTGGCTCCCCAGGCCCGTCCATCGCCTGGTTTGCAGATTTCAACCTGCTCGGCTCGGGCCGGGGGTCTCGAGGCAGGCTTGGAAGTAGGTTGACGTCAACCAGCCGATTTAATCACAACCAAACCTTTCGCCGCCCGTAAATCGGGCTCCTGCATCACCACGTGGCTCGCGCCCACCACGGCGAGGACTTTGTCGCCCTTCTCCAAGGCCGCCAAGAGCACGTTGACCATGTGCCGGTCCCTCAACTCGCTGGACGCTTCGGAGAGCCGGTTCAGCGGGCCGTTATCATTCGGCTCGATCCATGTGATCTTCGGCTCACGCCAATCACCCGGCATGTGAAGGCTCATCCAAGCCTTATCGATATCCGCGGCAGTTGCTAACACGCCTCGCACTCCCTCTCGCGTCAAGTCTTTGAGGTCGGAAACCGCCACGTCGCCCGGCTTCATGTGCGGGTCTTGTTTGAGGCGTCGGGGAAGTTCCTGCTGTAACCCCCGGATGAGATAGAAAAGCTGAACCGTAGCAGGCGGAAATTGTTTGTCCAACATCGCCGCTTCATCAGCCCGATTCAGATCGATCGACCGCATGGGAATACGGTCCTGCTTTGCCCAATAGCTCAGCGCTCCTCGCTCTCCATCAATTTCCACCGACTCCTGCAACGTGGCACGAGGCTCAGCCGAGATGTCTTCGTTGAGAACCAGCGTTGGCTTCAGTGCCAGCCAAAGCTTACGGATCGTCTGCAGCTGCGGGTTTCCCGGGTCACAGGTGTGCTTTATCCCGAAATAAACCAGCCGTCCTTTGCCCTCTTTGACTTGGAGAATGTAAGGCAAGCCGTGGTGTAGTCGGTTGTACTCCCTAAAAGTCATGATTCTGCCCGCCGGAGACTGAGCGAAAGCAAAGGCAACCAGGACTAACATGATCATAAGTGTAACTAGTCGGACTCTCAACGGATAGAGTAGGAAGGTGACGCCCTTAGTGGGTCCGGTTGGCAACTGGCGGACCTGCGTGAAGCGTCTGTGGGAATGGGCTTTGCTTGGGGTAAGTATGGTCCGAACGCTGAAGTTCGTCGGTGCGGCGAATTGCCCATTTGGGCTTACAAAAAACCCAAGGGGTTTTTCAAACAACTACTTGGCCGAATGAGCGTTTAGAAACCATTCTTCTACCCCGATCTTGCATCTTGAATCCTGAATCCCACATTCGCGCAAGCTACAATCTGGGTAGACACATGGCCCTCACTAGAGAACAACTGGCACAGCGAGCGGCGCAGGAATTGCGCGATGGCTTTTACGTCAACCTCGGAATCGGAATCCCTACCCTTGTCGCAAACTACATCCCCCAAGGGATGGACGTGGTGCTTCAAAGCGAAAACGGGATGCTCGGACTGGGGCCGTTTCCCTATGAAGGCGACGAGGACCCGGACCTCATCAACGCTGGTAAGCAGACGGTCACCGAGATCCCGGGAACGTCCTACTTCTCCTCAGCCGACTCTTTCGCCATGATCCGCGGCGGCCATATCGATCTCTCGATTCTCGGCTCCATGGAAGTCAGCGAGCAAGGCGATCTCGCCAACTGGATGATCCCAGGCAAGATGGTCAAGGGGATGGGAGGCGCGATGGATCTCGTGGCGGGCGTAAAGCGCGTGGTCGTCGTGATGGAGCACACCAACAAGGCGGGCGAGACCAAGGTTCTGAAGGAGTGCAAGCTGCCGTTAACAGGCAAGGCCTGCGTCGACTTGATCATCACTGACCTTTGCGTCTTTGAAGTCGAGCGAGGAAAGGGAATGACCCTCATCGAACTCGCACCGGGCGTGAGTCAGGATGAGGTTAGGGCAAAAACGGAAGCAGCATTTGACGTCTCGCCGACGGTTCATGAGTTAGCGTTTGCTTAGAGTCGGTAAATAGTAAATGGTAAATGGCCGGAGGGCTTACCATTCATTCAAGCCTGTGACCCGTCACCCGTTACCGATTGGCGCTCCCGGTCCGAAACCATTTACCATTTACGATTTACCATTTACCATTTACCATTTACCAAAAAAGATGATCCCCCACATTGGCGTTGACGAAAGCGGAAAGGGCGACTTCTTTGGACCGCTGGTGATTGCGGCTTGCTTTGTTGGGCCCGAGCACTTGGCGGAGCTCGACGGCGTCAAAGACTCCAAAAAGTTGACCGACCCGGTGTCGATTCGGCTCGCCTACAAAATCAAAGCCACCTGCCCCCATGCCATCGTTGCGATAGGGCCGGGCAAGTACAACGAGCTTTATTTGAAGTTCCGCAACCTCAACAAGCTCCTCGCTTGGGGCCACGCTCGGGCCATTGAGAACGTGCTTGAGCAGCAGCCATGCGACCTCGTCATCTCCGACCAATTTGCTGACCCGGCCGGCCTCAAGAGGCAGCTTTTCGAGAAAGGACGGACCATCAAGCTAGAGTCCATGGTACGGGCAGAATCGGATATCGCAGTGGCCGCCGCATCCATCCTGGCCCGCGCGGAGTTCCTCCACCGGCTTAAGAAGCTGGGCGAGGAGTATGAGGTCGACTTGCCAAAAGGCGCTTCGGACCTGGTCATCAAGGCGGGCGTCCGGTTCATTGAAAAAAACGGAGTTGAGAAGCTAAGCCAAGTTGCCAAAACCCACTTCAAGACCTACCAGAACGTGCTGAG
>JANYLD010000258.1 GCA_025363835.1 Armatimonadota bacterium | reverse complement strand
GGCGCCGTACTTCTCTTTGGCCAGTTGGTAACCCCAGTCTCGGTAGGAGCCCTCCGTGAACTTCATGATGTTCCCCTTGTGGACCAGCGTGACGCTTGTCTGCTTGTACTCGATCGCGAAGTCGATGGCGGCTGCCACGAGGCGCTGGGTGCCTTCTTGGGAGACGGGCTTGATTCCGTAGCCCGCGGTCTCCGGGAAGCGGACTTTGCTGAAGACCTTGGGGAAATTGTCTTTGAGGAGCTGGCCGAACTTCTTGGCCTCATCGGTTCCCTCTTGGAACTCGATTCCCGCGTAAATGTCTTCCGTGTTCTCCCGGAAGATCACCATGTCCACGTTCTGCGGCTCTTTGACCGGGCTAGGGACGCCGGTGAACCACCGAACCGGTCTTAGGCAGACATAGAGGTCGAGGATCTGCCGTAGGGCTACATTGAGCGACCGGATGCCGCCGCCGACGGGCGTAGTGAGTGGGCCCTTGATGCCGACTTTATATTCTTTAAATGCTTCGAGAGTCTCATCGGGAAGCCAGTTGCCGGTCTCGTTGAATGCCTTTTCGCCGGCGAGGACTTCTTTCCACTCGATCTTGCGTTGCCCGCCATAGGCTTTTGCAACAGCCGAGTCGAAAACATGGACGCTGGCCGCCCAAATGTCTGCGCCGGTGCCGTCGCCTTCGATAAACGGAAGAATGGGATCGTTGGGGACCTGGAGTCCCTGCGGGGTCATCTGAATCGCGTTCGCCACAGCGTTGCAGGATACCGGAGGGGCTGCGCGGTAAATCGTAAAATGGAAACTGGATACATCACCACAAGAATGGCCAGACCATTTGCTTCGCGGTTTTCGTGCGAGATGTTCCCCTCGATAGTTTTCAAGATGTCGCTGCCGTTGCACACGACTTGGCTCACGTATCCGAATTGATTTACGAGAAAGGTTGAGAATCTATGAGATCACTTCTATTGCTATGCACTCTGGCTGCCTCTACCGCGGCCTTTTCCCAGTCGGCATACCATCCGCCCAAGGATCTGCGAGCAAGGATTGATGCGTACGTGGGGCCCCTCGTCGCCGATCGCGATTTTGCCGGTTCGATTCTTGTGGCCCAGCATGGGAAGGTCTTATTCAGAAAGTCGTACGGGATGGCGGATCTCGCGCATGGGGTGCGAAATCGTCCGGAAACGGAATTCGGGATCGGGTCGATCTCCAAACAATTTACGGCCGCAGCGCTTCTTATCTTGCAAGACCAGGGCAAGCTAAGTATCGAGGACCCTTTGTCCAAGTTCGTGCCGGGCTTCCCTTCCGGCGACAAAATCACCCTTCGAATGATGCTGAAGCATCAGTCGGGAATTGCGCGTGATCTCCCCCCGGACACGATTGCGGTTCGCCGAACTCCCCAAGAGGTCGTCGATTTAATTAAGTCTCTGCCGCTGGATTTCCAACCGGGGAGCAAGACGTCCTACAGTAACGACGCTTACAAGGTCCTTGGCTACGTGATTGAAAAGGTGTCTGGTTCTTCCTATTTGGACTTTTTGCGCGTTCACATCTTCACTCCTCTCGGGATGCGGAGCACAGGTGAATTGGACGAGCAAGAAGTCATCCCCAAGCTCTCGACCGGTTACAATCCGTGGATCGGTGCGCTCCGGCTTGGTCCGTCCGCTCCTCACTCCGACTCAAATGGCATTGGGTCGGGCTCACTCTACAGCACCGTGGATGATCTCTACCGTTGGGATCGTGCTTTTGCCGGCACCAGCATCCTCTCGGAGGAGAGTAAGAAGCAGATGCTCTCAGACGCATTGGGGGTCGATGTCGAGAAGGTGTTCGATCGCACCTTGGTGACCCATAACGGCGTGTACTACGGTTACACAGGCTTTGTGGAGCGATACGTAGAAGACGATGTCTCGATCATCTACCTCGGCAATGTCGAAACCGGAGCTTCTGTGACGCCTTTAGAGACGGCCTTGCGGGCTATCGTTTTCAGCAAGCCGTACTCAGCTCCGGAGATCCCAGTTGTTAGCGACCGGATTGTGGTCGAGCATCCCGACGACTACGTAGGCGTTTACAACGTCTTTCCGGGCCTAGATTTGACCGTGACTCGAAAGGGGGCCGATCTTCTACTGGGTGCAGGCGATGGCTATTGGCCCCTTGAACCGCAGTCCGATGGAACGTTCTTCTACCGGTTGAAGTTCAGCGTTGTTGAGTTCATGCGAGATCAGTTTGGCAAAGCCAGGGCTCTGAAGTGGACCCAGGACGGCCACACGTTTGACTGCCGCCGAATCTCCTAAATATTTCTTAATCCAATCTCTTGTACAGGGCTTGACAGATATTAGGCGCTGAGATTATAGTATCGGTATGTCTACTACTATGACTGGAGAGAAACCGATGAGATATCAGGACCACGTGACCGACGCGACTCGCGAAGCGGCCAAGGAGGCGTTTAAGTACGCCAAGGCTGTTCCGGCCGACAAATTGGAGTGGAAGCCGATGGACGCAGGCCGATCGGTCTTGGACGTGTGCCGTGAGCTGGCTATGTGTCCGGGCTGGGCTTACGACATCATCGAGACCAAGGAAGGGCCGAAGTGGGACGAGGAGACCCAAGCTGCGATCAAGAAAGAGCAGGAGCAGTGGAAGACGGCCGAAGACTGCGAGGCGGAGTTTGGTCGCCGGATGGACAAGCTGGCCGGCCTCTATGCGTCGATCTCGGACGAGCGGTTGAAGGAAACGAAGTGGCTTCCGTTTGACGGCGGGCGGGAATTCACCGTCGCGGAAATGATGGATTACCCACGGTGGAACTGCACGTACCACTTGGGCCAGATCGCGTACATCCAGACGCTTTACGGCGACAAGGATATGCACTAAGAACGAAGGGAGCGCGGGATTCATCCTGCAACCCGGTCCGCAGACTTCAGTCTGGCCTTCTTCTGGGAGGGATGCCCCGATAAATCGGGACGGACCGGGTTGCAGGATAAATCCCGCGCTCCAATTTAAACTAGGTGGATCGATGCCGAATGAGTCAAAGCACTGGGGTCAGCCCCTCCTTGCGACCCGTTCCGGATCGAAGTGTGCGATGCAGCGCAGATACTGAACGACCTCGATGATCGCTCGGGCGCGCTTCTTGGAGTCGAAGGACAGGAGCTTGTCTAAGGCGTCGAGCACGTTATCGGGAACGGTTTCCTCGCCCGCAAGGGCGATCGCGGTTTGCGCCGCAACCGTATCGATGTCGTTCTCAGTCCTTAGGCTGTCCCATTTGGCCACTAGTGAGTAGGCCTGGTCTTTGAATAGCATGGATCCACCTCGTGCGCACCCGCTCCCCGGGCACGCAAGGCCAGGTTCGGTCTAAGGCTCGGTGGAAGATGGGAGACGCACGGCAGGATTTTAGCGGTTCGCGCCAATGGATAAAGTAGGTCCAGTAGAAAAGTCCTATATGGAGTGCGGTGTCTTTAGCGCCGCACTCCATATAGGAAAGGCTTTAAAAAGCACAACGGCAGGCCTCGATTGGAAAACCGAGACCTGCCGTGAGCTTGCTTAGGAGTCTATTTAAGACTCGCCGCGCGAGAAGCCGAAATTTGGCTCGAACGGTATGAGACCTAGGCGCGTTGCGGCGCGGAAGGCCTGCACCCGATTGTTCACCTGAAGCTTGTCATAGATGTTGGCAAGATGGAAATCCACCGTACGCTTAGAAACAAATAGCGTATCGGCAGCCTCCTTGCTGCTGTGGCCCTGAGCTATGAGACTCAAAACCTCGATTTCACGTTTCGTCAGGCGAACTGCGCGCTGCGCGGCATCCGGCCTTGACGTACTTGGCATTGGCATTAACCCACCCCTCACTGTTGATTCACCGCCTGACTGGTTCTTTCCACAGCACCCGGGCATTTTTGAGATAGCGCCATTGCAATCTTGCAAAAACGTTGTTCCGAGCGGAGGCTCCTTTAGCCAATACACCTAGCAATAACACGGTACATGTACATTCTTGCTCATGATTCGAAGCTTTTCAATGCAGTTTGTTGCCAGCTTCATGGTCGTTCCAGCAATGTAGCTATTCTTGCTAACTAGGCGTTTGGGTCGCGACGATAGCATGCGCACCATCTGAGAGTTGACAGGGCGTGATGTCCCCGTGGAGACCGGCCTTCTCCCTGTAAACGGTCTGAACATGCTCAGTGAAGGCGCTCAAGTCTGCGGTCATGACCAAAGCCACGCAAGCTCCGCCGAACCCGGCCCCTGTCATCCTCGCTCCCACGCATCCGGGCGCATCCCAAGCGGCTGCCGCCATTTGGTCCAGCTCTCGGCTGCTCACTTCATAGTCGTCTCGAAGGCTCTCATGGCTTCCGCGCATAAGGACTCCAATCTGTTTAAGATCGCCCTCTTCCAGCGCTTGCTTGAACATAACGCAGCGCGAATTTTCCGTAATGACATGGCGCGCCCGCTTATAAACCACCGGGTCCATTTTCGATCGAGCCGCTTCCAGCATGCTCATGTCCGCATCCCTGAGGGCTTTAATGCCCAGATCACGACACGCTTGCTCGCATTGAGAGCGCCTCTCGTTGTAAGCGGAAGTCGTGAGCGCCCGCGGTGTCTTGGTGTCGCAGATCACGACCGACAGTTCGTCCGGCACCTTTGCGTACTGGATATCGAGACTTCGGGTATCGAGAAACATGGCGAACCCCGCCTTTCCCATCGCGCTGGCCATCTGGTCCATGATCCCGCTGTTGACCCCGACGAACTTGTTCTCACATTTCTGCGCGATAAGCGCCAGTTCCTTCATCGGCAGTTCGCGGCCTGTAAGCTGCAGCCACATCACCCCGAATGCAAGCTCGAGGGCGGCGCTGCTGCTCACTCCCGAACCGATCGGAACGTCACCCGACACCACGGCATGAACGTTGGGAAACTCGCCCAGCCCCGCCTCGCGCATCGCCCACGCCATTCCCCCGCCATAAGCTCCCCAGCCATGAACTTCTCCTGGTTTAACCGTGGTCGCCTCAAATCCCGGACAATCTCCCATTTCCATCGATTTCAAGGTGCTCAGACCCTCAGGGCCGTAAGAGGCCGCGAGGAACACGTGCTTGTCGATTGCGGCCGGAAAGACAAAGCCCTCGTTGTAATCCGTATGCTCTCCGATAAGGTTAATGCGGCCCGGCGCCACCGCAATCACCTCGGGATCCCGCCCGTATAGTTTCTGGAATTCCTCGACTGCGACAAGCTGAGACATAATCCTCCAATCACGAAGACCGACAACTCGTGAAATTACCTGCTTGGATTCATTCAACGGTGTGGAACGTTCCCAACGGCGCGGCGGGGGTTCTTAAACTCAGCCGCCCGGATCTCCGCCCGCGCCGATTTTCCTGTCTCCACTGCTCGTAAGTGTCCGGATCATGGTCCGGCCGGTGTGTTTTGCCGCCGTACCCCCGAAGAGCGTAAGGACGCCATACCGCAATTTCTCTGGCGCGGCTTCTTGCTGACATTCTGCCAAGTTAGCTGCGAACCTAGCGGCGGGAAGGTGCTTCGGGCGAAAATACCGACGTCCCCTGCGAATCAGATGGCGGTCTAATCCGTCTCAACCTTCGGAGTCAATAACGTTTGAAGATACTTTTTGTGGCGGCCGAAGTGGCCCCTTTCGCCAAGGTCGGAGGTCTCGCCGACGTTGCCGGATCTCTCCCCATAGCCCTCCATGCACTCGGACACGATGTTCGCGTGCTCATGCCGTCGTACAAGATGGTCGAAGACGACCCGCGGAGGCAGGTAAAGCGCCTGGTTGACGACTTCGAAGTCGAGATGAACCCGGCCTGGAGAAAGAATGCCTACCTCAACGAGGCTCGCATGGATGGGGTCCCGGTGTACATGGTGGGCACCGACGAGTGGTTTACCAATACCGTCTCAAGCGACACGATTTACCAACCTGGCAGCGACGCCTATATGTTCTTCTCTTGCGCGGCGCTCCAAGTTCCCGGCCTTGTGGATTGGAAGCCGGACGTCGTCCACGCCAACGATTGGCACACCGGCTTTCTTCCCGTTCTCATGCGAGAGAGAATGCGGCCTGAATGGGACGACGTCGCTTCGATTTTTACGATCCATAACTTGGCCTACCAGGGTGAGTTCGGTTTCGATGTTCTCGATAAGCTCGACCTTCCCCACTATTTGTTCAATCTGGACCAGCTAGAGTTCTACGGCTCAGTCAACTTCTTGAAGGCCGGCTGCGTCTTTGCCGACCAAGTCAACACGGTCAGCCCCTCGTACGCCGAAGAGATTCAGACCACCGAGTACGGTGCGCACATGGAAGGGCTCATGATGCATTTGGCCCGAAACAAGCGACTTTCGGGCATCTTGAACGGTATCGACGACCAAGTCTTCAATCCGTCTACCGATCCCCACATCCCCGCCCACTACGATGCGGACAATCTGGAAGGCAAAGCCATTTGCAAGGGAGCCCTGCTCCATCGCCTCCAGATGGACCCCATCGATGGCGCTCCCTTGTTCGGTGTGGTGACTCGCCTGAGCGACCAAAAGGGCATGAACCTTCTGCTCGACTCGGCTAAGAAGATGTTCGCCATGCCCTGTCAGGTAGTCATCCAAGGCCTCGGCGACCCATGGCTCATCAAGGAGTTTCAGTCGCTGCAAGCCAAATTCCCGGCCAACTTCCGCTTTGTAGGGGCATTCGACGTTGAGCTGGCCCAACAAATATACGCTGGATGCGACGGCTTCTTGATGCCAAGTATCTTCGAGCCCTGCGGGCTCGGCCAACTGATTGCCATGCGCTACGGAACCATTCCGATCGTTCGGGCCACCGGCGGCCTCGCCGACACAGTTCACGAGGACACCAACGGATTTACATTCGCTGAGAAGTCATCCAAGGACTTCTTGAAGGCGGTCCGAAAAGCCCACGCTACCTACGGCGTTCCAGAAGCCTGGAACTCCCTTCGAGATACGGCGATGCGAGGCGACTACTCTTGGAAACCCAGCGCGAGGGCCTACCAGGCGCTGTACGAAAAAGCAGCCGGCCTGCGGCGGCAAGGCATTCAAGTTCAAGCGAAGAGCGCCTGAAGGCTTCGCCGTAAGTCGTAAATCGTAAATCGTAAATCGACGGAGTCCAGGACTGACTCCCCTCAACCTCGGTGAACTAGCTCCCTGTCCGGACGACTTACGATTTACGATTTACGACTTACAAGGAGAAGCCCCAATTGCAATTTCTTAAGAAATTCTTAGTACACCGCGTGCCCATGCTACGTCCAATCTAGCAACCGTGGTCTACATAGAGGGTTCGAGCTGTTTGCGGACCCGGTGAAGCAAATGTATGACCACGCTGTTGCCCCTTTTGGCACTCGCTATTGCCCTAGCGGCTTTACTCCTTTCAAAACCTCCTAAAGACGCCAGTGGACCAATCGAAGGCGGCCGCGCGGCCGCTTCGATTTGGGTCATTGTCACAAGCTTGCTGCTCGTTCTCGTTGCCTATATCTGGCGGGGATGGAACAGCGATGCGACTCACATCGCTCTCGGCATGTCCATCGGCGCTTTTGGGACCATCCTCTGCCGCTGGGCGGCTACGGGTGGGCGTACGCTAGCGGGTATCGCCCTCGCTGCGGCTTGCGGCGGCTTCTTGCTCTGGATTCCCGAAGACTGGCGGTTGAGAGCCCAGATTGGCGTCATTACGGGTGCGGCTTTGGCCTCCTGGTTGTTCGAGATTCGCAGTCCGTCCAAGGTATCAACGGGCGTCTTCACGGTTGCCCTCGCCTCAGCCATCGCGGTCGACATCCTCGGCGCTAAAGGCATGGTCGGCACTGGCTTTGAGTTCTCGGGCAGCCTCATGACCCTGGCCGCCGCGGCCGCAGGCGTCCTCGGCCTCGTAGCAACGATGAAGGGCACGAAGCTGTTTTGGCAGCAGTTTCTTTCCGTCGCTCTGCTTGCAGTCGGCGTCTTTGTAATCGGCAGCCGGTATCTCGGCCTTCGGGACGCCTGGCTTCTCACGCTGGCCGGGGTGCTTGTCGGCATCGTCACCAACTGGCTGATCGATGATGGCCAGGACGCCTTACGGCCGCTCATCGCCGCCGCCCTATGGATCGGCCTCGCGACAATCGGCTTCGGTCTCCGACGAGGTTATGGGATGTCTCTTGGCCTTGCCGGCGGGGTTTCAACCCTCCTCCTCTTGGGAAACATCCGCGCCCTTCTCACCCTTGGACCGCTGGCCGGTCTGGTGATGTACAGAGTCTTCCGGGAACTCAACCTGGACGCCACGCGAGCCCTCGACATAGGCCAGCACTACGCCCTTGTTGGCTTCTCCACCGGCGCTCTGTTACCGCTCCTTCCGGTGGAGTGGCTTAGATCAAGGGCGGCCCGAACCGGCCCTCGGTTGCCGTCCAGCGGAATGATCTGGATCGTCCTCCTCGCCGCGGTCCCCATCAGCCTTGCCGTCCTCTTGGGCGCCAAAGGCGTTGTCGGCTTCGTGGCAGGCTTGGGCATGGCCGCAGTCATCGAGTCGATCCGCTGCGGTGAGTCGGTGCAGCCGCTCAGCCTCGCGGTCGGGATTTCAGCCGCCACAACGCTGGCCTATCAATTCCTGGGCGCTAACTCGGCGATGACAAGGGACGAGAAGATGGGGATCGTTGTGCCACTTGCCGTCGGCCTCACCGTTCTCATCGTCGCCCTCGTTATTGTCTCGCCCCGCGCAACCCTCCGGGAGGCCGAAGCGCTTTGAAGATCTTCCGTAAAGGTGGCGCTCTAAGCTTCATTCTAGGCGCTGCTCTCCTTTTGGTCGTGCTCACCATAGGTATCACCAAAGAGACTCCGTTGGGCGGCATCAACGGGTCCGTCCGGATGAGCGAGAGTGGTCTGCCTTTGCCCGGCAGCGCCATCATCGTCACTCCCGTCTCCGCCGCAGACGACAGCACGGCGCCCCGCTACACGTTCTCGGACAAGACCGGGGCGTTTCACCTTGCTTCCCTGCCTGCCGGCGAGTACAAGATCGAAGCGTCCGCCAAGGCACATGAGCTTTCTCCAACTCACATCACCGTCGTCGAAGGCGTCATCACACCGCTCGACTTAGAACTTACGCCTAAGGCGCCCGAACTTCGCCTCTACACCAGCCAACGCGTGTTCCTGCCGGATGAAGCCGCCCAGGTGGAGGCCCACGGCTTTGGCCAAGAAACCAAGCTGGGCATCAAGGTGTACAAAATCGATATAAGCCAGTTCCTCAAGGCGGGGTCGATCGAAGATGCCCTGCAGCCATTGAGCCAGTTCTACTACGAACATAAGGTCACTCCCGACCAGATCGGCACCCTGTTCTCAACAACAGATCATCCCATTCAGAATGCCGATGCGGAAGGCGCCTTTACCGACGTGCTCAATCTCAAGTCCCTGCCAGAAGGCTTCTATTGGGTCCAGTGCAGCATGGGCGACATCAGCCGGGGCACGTTCATCAACATCTCGAGAATCGCCCTCGTTACCAAATCGTCCCCAGGCCAGTCGCTTTGTTTTGTCACAGACCTCAAAACTGGAAAGCCAATTAGCGGCGCCCCGATTTCGATCAATACCAATAAGCAGTTTTTGCCGGCAGGCACGACGGATGCAAATGGGACGGCAACCATCAAAGTGCCCTCAGAGAAGTACCACCAAGCCTTGGTCATGGCATCGCAGGGGTCCTCAGTGGCCCTCTCAGGCTGGCTGACAAGAGATTCCGGACAGACTCCGAACGACGACATCACGATTTTTGCCTACACCGACCGGCCTATCTATCGGCCAGGCGACGATGTCCAGTTTAAAGGCTTCGTGCGCAAGCGGGTGGGGAGCGACTACACGATGCCGACAAGCGGCGTCGTTACGTGCGATGTCACAGACTCGAACGGCGCAACAGTCAAAACCTTTGAAACGAACCTGCAACCGAACGGCTCTTTCATGGGCCACTTTGCGACGGACCAGGAGTCTGCACCTGGCCAGTACTCGTTCAATTTCAAAACTCTGGGAGCAACTCAGAGCGCCGACTTCACGCTCGCCTTCTACCGCAAGCCCGAGTTCAGCATTAAAGTGACTTGGTCCAAATCGCACTACAGCATTGGCGAGAAGATGCAGGCGAAGGTCAAGTGCGAGTACTACTTTGGCGGGCCCGTGGCAGGAGCAAAGGTGAGCGCGGATGTCTTCCGAACTCAGGACTGGAGCTTCATGTGGTCGCAGGATGAAGGCGACTATGATGTTTCTTCTCAAATGGATAGCCAAGGCGCGGGCGGAGGCGATTACGTCAATGAGATGACCTCGACCACCGATGCCAACGGCGAGGCGACCTTTGAATTCGCTCCGAAGGCCGACAAAGGGGCTGAGGATTACGGCTTCACTCCCAATTACGTCTACACGCTAACCGCCAACGTGACCGAAGCGGGAGACAAGTTCTTTACAGGCCAGGGATCGGTCAAGGTTTCCCAAGGCGCGTTTAACATGACGGTGGATCCCGACCGGTACATCGCTGCCCCCGGGCACGCTATCAACATCACGATATCGACCCTAAAGACTGAAGACAATTCCCCACGGCCCGGCCAATTGGTCGATGTGAGTTACGGCTTGGAGAAGTGGACTGGGAATCAGTCCGTCTTTGTCTCGCTGGGACGTACCCACGTTACAACGGGATCTGATGGCAAGGCCCTGTTGCCGGTCAGCGCCCAATTAGAGGGCAACATGCTCATCAAAGCGTCCGCGGTTGATGAGAACGGGAGCACGGTCAAGCAACAAGGCTACGTCTACGTAGGCACTGACGACTTCCAGCCACCACCCGCTGCAAGCGCGTTGATGCTCACCCTCGACAAGAAGATCTATCTGCCCGGAGACACTTGCAAAGCACTTATCACGACCGGCAAGCCCGGGGTAACCGCGCTAGTCACGGTGGAGGCTGAAAAGGTGCTCTGGTCCAAGGTCGTCCGAATGGACAAGCAATCTGCCCTTGTTGACATCCCAGTCGACAAGGCGTATCTTCCGCGAGTAACCGTTTCCGTCGTAGCTATTCAGAACAAGAAATTCTTGGAGTCCAGCAAGGCGCTCAAGATCGATATCAACGTGCGAAAGCTGAAGATCTCGATTACAGCGGATCAGGCCGAATACCTACCCGGCGCCAAGGCCACCTACACAATTCACACCTCGGGACCAGACGGCGGGCCGGAATCAGTCGACGTCTCCTTGGGAGTTGTGGACGAGGCAATCTACGCGATCCAGGAAGACAAAACCGATCCCGTCAAAGCCTTCTACCCCGCTCGTGAAAATCGCGTCCAAACAAGCTACTCGTTCCCCGAGTTGTATTTGGATGGCGGAGATAAGGGGGGAGATATCCCCGTACGAGTCAATTTCAAGGACACCGCGGCTTGGGTGCCCTCAGTAAAAACTGACGCCACTGGGACTGCAACGGTGCAAGTCCAACTGCCGGACAATTTGACGCGATGGCGTGCCACGGTCATCGGCGTTTCAAATGAAACGGCCGTCGGCTTAGCCAAGAGCGACGTCACGGTCGCGAAGCTTTTGATGATCCGGCTGCAGGGTCCGAAGTTCATGATCCACGGCGACCACCAGCAGGTCGCCGCGATCGTCACCAACAACTCGGGGCGAGACGCCGACGTGAACGTGGCGCTGCAAGCCACCGGATTCACTACCCGCGATTCGCTGAGCCGACACATGCACATCGACAACGGCAAGTCGGACTCGGTGAATTGGGACGTGCAAGCAGCCGCTCCCGGGCAGGCAAATCTCGTCGCCAAGGCATGGATCAATGGCGGCCCGAATGATGGAGTTCAACAGGTCATACCGATCCAGCCACACGCACGCATCGTTAGCTATAGCTCGGCCGGCGACGTCCATGACACCACCCGTTTCAGGCTCGCCATTCGCGAGGACATTGACCGGTCTGCAGGCCGACTCCGCGTCAGTTTCAGCCCCACCATGGCAACGAGCATTTATGGTTCCCTCGACAAGCTCATTGGCTATCCGTACGGCTGTGTGGAGCAAACGATGAGCCGCTTCTTCCCCGCTCTCATCGCCGCCAAGTCCCTCAAGCAGGTTGGAATTCTTCGGCCTGATCTTGTGAGCGAGATTCCCGCGATTGCCAAGCAGAGCATCCAGAAAGTGGCCGCCATGCAACATGCGGATGGAGGCTGGGGATGGTGGACTTATGACACCAGCGATCCGTTCATGACCGCATACGTCCTCGACGGACTCAAACAAGCGGCCGACCAGGGCTATAAGGTGAATGGGGACATGACGGACAAAGCCCTCGCCTGGGCAGAGAAGCAGACCGGC
>JANYLD010000217.1 GCA_025363835.1 Armatimonadota bacterium | reverse complement strand
CAACAACGCGGGCTGATCTGAAGCCCATCCACAACCGGACCGATAAATGGGAACATCACGAGCGTTAGAACCGGCCATAAACTCAAGACGAATTATCAGGCTCAGTCGAAGCCAATGCAACAGTCTCCTTGCTCGCGCTTTCACCTTCAAAGTTGTTCGAAGCTACACGTATGCAAAAGCGCGAGCAAGCACGCACTCCCATAGAGGGTTATCTCTTCAATCCGGCCAGATGTTTGTTCATCGCGGACAGGGTCTCGGAGCTGACGTGGTGCTCCATCCCTTCCGCATCTTGCTCGGCGATGTCGGCCGGTACCCCGATGCTGAGTAAGAAGTTCAGCATGGTGAGATGTTTCTCGCGCGCCGCCTTTGCGATGGCTCTTCCGGAGTCCGTGAGGAAGATGCTGCGGTAAGGGCGGTAGGTGACAAAGCCGCCCCGCATGAGGCGTTGGAGTGCCTTCGAGATCGTCACATGACTGACGCCCATACGAACTGCGAGGTCGGTCGCTCGTGCTTCTCCGCACTCGGTGATGAGGTCCTCAATCAATTCCAGGTAGTCGGCGGCCAATTCGGTCGCCGCGTCCGCTCTAGCCTTCCGGTATCGTTCCGCGCTGCTTAGGGCCGTTTGCATGTCTGACTAAACATGTTATACCAGGCCTAAAGATGTTTAATCGGTGGAAATATTTAGCATTGGCTACATTTTATGGTACATTGTTATCATAGGATCGAATCGGACGATGATCGAGAGGACGCTAGCCGAGGATCCATCGGAGATGATCGACGAGCGGCCAACCGGCGGTTGGAATACCGATCTCAAGCGGCCTACCCTTTCCGAAGTCTTCCGCACAATTGCAATTCCGAAGGACGCCACGTTCTGGCGGCATCTTCTCGCCTTCTTCGGGCCTGGATACCTTGTGGCAGTCGGCTACATGGACCCGGGAAACTGGGCGACCGACATCGGCGGAGGCGCACTTTTTGGCTACCGGCTTCTGTCCGTCGTTCTGATTTCGAACTTCTTGGCCATCTTCCTTCAGGCCCTTGCCGCCAAGCTCGGGATTATATCAGGAAGAGATCTAGCGCAGGCATGCCGGGATGCCTACAGCAAGCCGGTTTCCGTAACGCTATGGATCTCGGCTGAGATCGCGATCATCGCATGCGATATTGCGGAGGTTATCGGCGCGGCAATTGCCTTGAATCTGCTCTTTCATATCCCCCTTGTGTTCGGTGTGATCCTCACCGGCTTGGATGTGCTGCTTGTGTTGGCTCTGCAACACAAAGGCTTTCGGTGGATTGAGTCGTTGGTGATCGCCTTGATCGCCACGATGATGGTGATCTTTGCAATCGAGCTGGTTTATGCACGGCCGGACTGGTTTGGAGTCGCGGCCGGCTTTTTGCCTCGGCGCGACATCGTGAGCAACCCGCAGATGCTCTACCTGTCGCTCGGCATTCTGGGTGCGACGGTGATGCCGCACAACCTCTATTTGCACTCGTCGATCGTGCAGACGCGGCGACACGGATATAGCCTGAAAGAGCTCAAGAAGTCCGTTCAATCCGCCTACGCGGATTCAACCGTGGCCCTCATGCTCGCCTTGTTCGTGAATGCCGCCATACTCATTCTCGCGGCAGCGGCTTTTCACGACTCTGGGCATAGAGACATCGGCGATATTCAGAGCGCCTACAAGTTGCTGACTCCTCTTCTAGGCGCTTCCCTTGCGACGCCCTTGTTTGCTGTGGCACTCTTGGCCTCTGGGCAGAACTCGACCCTTACGGGCACCATGGCCGGACAGGTCATCCTTGAGGGCTTCACAAACTTCCAGATCCCGGCGTGGACGCGACGCTTGATTTCTCGCTGCATCGCGATTGTGCCCGCGATCTTTGTGATTTCCTTTTATGGGGAGAGAGGCATGAACGGACTGATCATCTTCAGCCAGGTGGTGCTTTCCGCGCAACTTTCCTTTGCCGTCTTCCCTTTGATTCAATTCACGGGAGACAAACAGAAGATGGGCTCATTTGCAAACGGGGTTGCCACCAAGGTGATCGGGTGGTCGATCGCGGCCGTGATCGCCGGATTAAACGGATACCTGATCTGGAGCACTTTGTTCCAGAGTCGAGTCCCGAGATAGGTGCTTTGTAGCTAGCGGACCCTAGGCTTGAAGCATCAAATTCCACCAAAAACTGTCCGCCTTATACGCCGCCTACGAACCGGCATTGAACCTCATCAATCTAAATGCATAGGAGCACACCTATGACTAAAAGATTTTTCGCAGCGACCATACCGCTCATTGCGGCCTCGCTCGCAATGGGCCAACAGATTCGTACCACCCTGAACGGCACCCCCGTTCAATTCAATGACGTACAGCCGGTTAGCGTTAACGGCCGCGTTCTCGTCCCCGTTCGAGGCATATTCGAGCAGATGGGCGTCAACGTGGGTTGGGATGCGGCCGACCAACGGGTTTATGCCGACGGCAACGGAAAGAACGTCGTTCTTTACATTGGCAAGCGCGTCGCCCAGGTGAACGGGCATGACGTCACTCTCGACGTTCCCGCGACCACTTACAACGGCCGCACCATGGTTCCGCTGAGATTTATCAGCGAAGCAATGGGGGCGACTGTGAAGTGGGACGCACCCGACAACCTCGTCGCGATCACCACCGCGACCATGGGCAGTGATGTAGCCAGCCAAACTTACACGCCGGACCAAGGTGGACAAACGCTCACGGAACAGCAGCGAGCCGAGCGACGAGCTCGACATGAACAGGCTCTTCGCGATCAGGCTAAGGCCGCGCGAAACGGCACTTCGACGGTCGGCGTAACAACTCACCCGGTTCCCACGGTCCTCATCCGGGCCAACACGGTTATCCCCGTTATTCTGAACAACAACTTGGCCTCGAACGACTCCGCGGTTGGCGACGCGTTTACGGCCAATGTGGATACGCAGGGAAGCAACTCGTATGACGGCATTCCCAGCGGAACCGTCATCGAGGGTCACGTGGACTCGGTTCGACCGATGACCAACAGCGACCCTGGCGTCCTCGGCCTAACCTTCGACCGCTTCCGATTCCCGGATGGCCGCACGATGGCGATCGATGGCTCGCTGATTGGCCTTGATTCCAAGAGCGTTATCAGCGATAACGGCCGCATCGTCGCCAAGCAGAACGCCAACAAGAATACAAAGTACGTCGGCGTCGGCGCGGGTGCGGGTGCTCTTCTCGCCGTGGTCACCAAGGGCAATGTCATTACGGACGCCGTCATCGGCGCCGCCCTTGGCTACCTGTACGACCAGTCTCAAGCTCAGCAGCGAAAGGACGTGAAACTGAGCAGCGGAACGAGATTCGGCGTCGTTCTTAACCGAGACGAATCCATCCCCGGCTACTAAGCCTCACCCTAGAAGCTGCGGCCTCCAGACGCGGGCTCTTGCGGAATTCAATTTTCGCAGAGCAGGTATCTGGAGGCCTTTTTTGTCTAGACCGCTCATTCCTTCCAAATGCTGAGAATCAGCGCAAGGACGCCCCGCCCCCTTGACCGCCTCCTGACTGAAGCAGGAATTCAACGTGGTTCACAAGTAGGTCGGGAGGAAGCTTCCTAATGTCGGTTGCGCCACTGAGAGCCATGTTTTGGTCGAGCTCGTCATAAAGCATATCGAGCGCCTTTTTGACGCCTGGTCCACCCATCGCGCTGAGACCGTATACGTATGCACGGCCTACGAGGCAACCGTCTGCCCCGCGGGCCATCATTTTCAAAACGTCGACTCCGGACCGTATGCCGCTGTCAACCAACACCTGTCCCCTTCCGTTGACCGCGTCCACGATCTCCGGGAGAACGGAAATGGTCGAAATCGCGCCATCCACCTGGCGACCGCCATGGTTGGAAACGATGATGCCGTCCGCGCCATGCGCAATGCAGTCCTTGGCATCTTGCGGATGGAGGACGCCCTTGACCAGAATCTTTCCCGGCCAGACCAAGCGGGCCCACTCGATATCCTTCACGCCCAAAGTCGGGTCGAATTGGCCCTCCAGCCACTCCGTTAGGTGAGGAACGCTTTTGGCGTCCTTGACGAGGCCAACAAGGTTGCCGAAAGTGCGCCGGCGGCTGTGGATCATCGAAAGAAGCCAGCCCGGATGGGAGAGGCCGTCCCAGATGTTCGAGAATCCAATGTGGGGCGGAGCGCCGAGGCCGCGTTTTTGCTCACCGTGCCGCTGGCTGCGAACATGGAGGTCCATGCTTATCACGAGGGTAGAAACGTCCGCGTCCTTGGCCCTCTGGACCAAAGCCTCTCCAACTCCCTTGTCCTTCATGAGATAGAGTTGAAACCAAAAGGGCGCCTGCGTCCCTTTGGCAACGTCCTCGATGCTTGAAATCGAGAGGGTGCTGAGGCAGAAGGGGACGCCGAAGTCTCGGGCCGCTTTGGCTGCTTCCACTTCACCATTCGGATAGGCGAGGCCACATGCGCCGACAGGGGCCAAGGCGACCGGCATGCGAGCCTCAAAGCCGGCCAGATCCGCTGCCAACGTCCGGTTCGTGACGTCATTAAGAATTCGCGGCATGAGCGCGAAAGCCTCGAGATCCGCACGGTTCCGGCGCAAGGTTTCTTCTTCGTATCCGCCGTTTTCAAAGTAGGTGTAGACCGTACGGGGAAGGCGACGTTTGGCGAGGACCTGAAGGTCACGGATGTCGGTGATGACGATGTTCCGGCCTCCTTGCTGCCAAGACGCCCCACGCAAGGAGCTTGTATGCGCCATAGAGACAAGCCCCGACAAGAACTGCCGTCTTGAGATCCTCCTTTAAAGACCTCGGCGCCTCGACGAATTTGCTTTCCGGCAGGGGTCCCGCCGTTCCCCGCTCTCCCTCTCGCAGGGCCATTTGGATCACCTGAGCCAGGTGCATGGGGGTGCGGTTGGTAGCCTGTTTGATCTGCTCGCGGCACGAGAAGCCGTCGGCGATGACGAGAGTGTCTTCAGACACTTCTCGCACCGCGGGAAGAAGGACTCGCTCGCCGCACTTCATAGACACGTCGTAATGCTCGCCCTCTTCAAACCCGAAAGCGCCCGCCATGCCGCAGCACCCCGTATCCGGTTGATGCAGATCCAGACCCATTTGTTGGAGGATCGCCTGCTCGTCGCCCATGCGCATAACGGATTTATGGTGGCAGTGGCCGTGCAAGAGAGCTTTGCGTTTCAGCAGGGGAGGCTTGTAGCCGGGCGCATGTTTGGTGAGAAATTCGCTAAGGAGAAAGACTTGCTCGGAGAGCCGCTTCGCGTCTTCGTCATTGGGAAAGAGGTTGATCAACTCGTCACGGAAGACCGAACAGCAACTCGGCTCGAGAACGACGATGTATTGCCCGTTTCGAATCTCCGGGCGGAGGGTGTTAAGCAACTTTTGCAGGTACGCCTTGGCTTGAGACACAAAGCCGTAGTCGTACAGGGGCCGTCCGCAACAAACGTTCTGTTGTGGCACTCGGACCTGAAAGCCTGCATCTTCCAGCACCTCGACGGCAGCCTGAGCGGTGGTTGGATGGAAATGGTTGTTGAACGTGTCCGGCCACAGCATCACAGTTGGTTTGCCCACGTTTTTCGGCGGCCGTGCTCCCCACCACGAACGGAAAGTGTAGGGGGCAAATGAAGGGATGCTTCTTTCAGGCGCAATGCCCGAGATTTTCTTGGCGACCGAACGTAGGACCGGCGCATGGGACAGGAGATTCACGAAGCCAGGAGCAAGAGCGGCAAACTGAGACCAGACTTGGATAAAACCGAACACGTAGGCATGGCGTGGCCGGAGCCGACCCTCATAGTAATGCGATAAGAATTCCGCCTTGTAGGTGGCCATATCCACTTGCACGGGGCAATCTCCTTTGCAACCTTTACAGGCCAGGCAGAGGTCGAGCGCTTCCTTCACCTCTTCGCTCTTCCAGCCGTCCTTGACCGGGTCTCCCGCCATCATTTCGAAAAGGAGACGCGCGCGGCCGCGGGTGCTGTGCTTTTCCTCCCGAGTGACCATGTAGGAAGGACACATCGTGCCCTCATGGGTGCGGCGGCAGACGCCCGCGCCCACGCAACGATTTGCCGCGTTGGCAAAGCTGTTTTGGTCATTAGGATAGTGGAAATGGGTCTGCACCGAGGGTGGGTTGTAGTCCGTGCCCAAAGTTAGATTTTCGTCAAGCCTGTAGGGCGCCACCACCTTGCCCGGGTTCATCTTCCAATCAGGGTCCCAAATGCGTTTGAACTCGACAAACGCCTCGATCAGCTCCGGACCGTACATTCGCTCCAGCAGCTCGCCGCGAGCCTGTCCATCGCCATGCTCGCCGCTGATGGAGCCGTTGTATCGAACCACCAGATCGGCGCCCTCTTCAACGAAGCGCCGGTATTTCTCAATTCCATGTTTGGTTTGAAGATCGAAGTCAAGACGAACGTGGACGCAGCCGTCGCCAAGGTGGCCATAGACCGCGCCGTGGTAGCCATAGCTGTCGATGAGCTTTTGGAAATCCCGCAAGTAATCGCCTATTCGATCTGGATGGACGGCGGTGTCTTCCCAACCTTCGTGGTTTGGCTTCTCTCCGGGGATTTGGGCGGTGGCGCCCAGCCCTTCCTCACGCAAATTCCATAGCGCCTTTTCAAATTCCGGATTGTCGAGAAGCCTGTGGTCAGGTCCATCCTTTATTGCACTGACGGCGTCTTGAAGCGCCTTCGCGTTCTTGTCCGCCTCCTCCTCTGTGGCTCCCCCAAACTCCACGAGGAGCCATGCTTTCCCTTTTGGCAGAAGCTCCAGGTGCGGCGGATGCATGTTCTTCTTCCGCATGTCATCGATGAACGTGTCGTCCAAGCCTTCACAGCCGATTGGTTTGTATTTCAGGACCTCCTTGACAAAGTCGCCTGAGGACGGGATGTCTGGAAAGCCGAGCACCAAGACAGAGCGCTCTTTGGGATTTGGGACGAGGTTGCACCATGCGCGGAGGACGGTGACGCACGTGCCTTCTGTGCCGACCAGGGCGCGGGCCACATTGAAGCCTTTTTCCGGAAGTAATTCGTCGAGGTTGTAGCCGGAAATGCGTCGAGGGATCTTAGGGTAACGGGCTCGAATGAGGTCCGCGTATTTATCTCGCAGATCTTTCAGTGCTTTGTAGATTTCGGCTTTACGCCCGCCCGCCGAGATGATGGACTCCAGCTCATCGTCTGGCGTGGGGCCGACCCGCATGCGCGTGCCATCGTAGAGAACAACGTCGAGTTCTGCGATGTTGTCCGACGTCCGTCCCGCCATCACCGAGTGGATCCCGCAGGAGTTGTTGCCGATCATCCCCCCAAGGGTGTTTCGGCTATGTGTTGCAGGATCGGGCCCGAAGGTCAGGCCGTGCTTGATGGCGGCGTCGCGCAGGCTGTCGAGGATGCATCCAGGCTGAACGACTCCGATCTTCTTCTCTGGATCGATTTCAACAACCGCGTGCATGTACTTCGAGAAATCAAGCATGAGCGCGTTGTTGACCCCCTGCCCTGGAATGGCGGTGCCCCCTCCTCGGGAAAGCAATGGCGCTCCGAATTCCTTGGCCGCGGCCACGGAGCGCACAGCGTCTTCTTCGTCCCGTGGAATCACAACACCAATCGGGACCATCCGGTAGTTGGAGGCATCGTGTGAGTACATCCCGCGAGTGCCCGCGTCAAATCGGACCTCGCCTTTGATCGTCTCCTTTAGCCGTCTTTCCAGGCCCTTGATATCGACTTGAACAACCCTCTCCGTCCCAATCTGGTCGCGTTCGACGTGGCGAATGGGCAGAGTCCGCAAAGCAAGTCGCATCTCATTCAATCCGACTTGGGGTGGATTGCGATGTTCCTTTTTTGCGGCAACGGGTGCTGGGAGTCGCGCGGTCGGTGTAGGCGGCCGGTGCGCCTATAGACAATCGCGGGCCCCAATCCTTCACCCCATACAGGGATGCTTTGCAGTTTGATTGCGCACTTTCCAATCCCCGGGTCTCGAGAGTCACACAATCAAACCCTGACCCCGCATTTGTCGCCAAATAAGCGCATGGCCCAAGAAGATCCAGAGAGACAACGGCTCATCCAGCAGGCTCTAGCGAGCGCAAACTTGGACGCCTTCATCTGCGCGACTCCGACCAATGTGCTGATGCTGACCGGCTATTGGCCTGTCATCGGCAAATCGATTGCTCTGGCCACGGCCGGCGGGCAGGTCGAAGTGATCGTCCCTGGTGATGAGGCAGATCTTGCCCAAGGGTGCCGCGCGCTTGTTACGACCTACTCGCCAGCCCTGTTGGAGCGGCCGGTTTCTTTGCAAGAGGCGTTGACCGAACCCCTTCGCTCGGCACTTTCAAAGCTAGGCCTCATGAAGGCGAGAATCGGAATTGAGACAGGGCCGCAACTCATCCCGGGCGCCTACGTCTCGATTCACGTCTTTAACTGCGAACTCTCCGACCTCCTTTGCGAATTGGCCCCGGCGGCTGAATCGGTTTCAGCGGACACTTTGTTCGCCAATCTGAGATCTCGCTTGACACGGGGCGAATTCCAGCGGCTTCAACTGGCTTGCGAACTCGCCCGCGTCGCGTTTGACCAAGGGACGACGCTGCTGGAGCCGGGAATTTCTGAGGCCGAATTGGCTGCTAAGCTCAGCTACATCTTGGCGAGTTCGGCTGGACACAAGGGCGTGCGTAGAGTCGGTGGCTCCTTTTTCTGCATGTCGGGCCCCAATGCGGCGAGGGCCTCCGCAGCTTTTCAAATGTCGACCACTCGCCAATTGGAAGAGGGCGACTTGGCTCTCATTCACTGCAACTCCCACGCCGACGGATTCTGGACGGACATCACTCGCACTTACGTCGTTGGGCATCGAAACGAGAAGGCTAAGCACTTGCTGGAGGCTATAGAAGAAGCACGCGTGACCGCGTTGGAAGCGGTCCGGCCCGGGGCAAAGGCATCGGATGTTGACGCGGTCGCAAGAGCCGTCATGTGCGACAACGGATTTGGAAGACAGTTCAGCCACGGGCTCGGACATGGAGTCGGCTTTGTTGCCATCGACCATGACGCGATCCCGCGCCTCGCACCCCATTCTCCAGACATCATTGAAGCAGGAATGGCCTTCAATATCGAACCTGGCGCCTACTTCGAAGGCTGGGGCGGAGCCAGGCACTGCGACATGGTCCTATGCACCGACAGCGGCACCGAATTACTGACGCCATTCAGTTAGGACATGGGAGCAAACAACTCTTCCCCCACCCGTGGGGGAAGTCCCGCGAAGCGGGGATGGGGGCAAGGCGCCCCCGGGTTCGCCTAGGTTGACGGACGGCCAGGACCCCGGCCGGGTGTTTCCGATAATTGCGAACTCATCGATTGTCGCGCACGCCTATGTCACGAAAAGCGATGGGCTGTCGTAAAGTGTCGAGGGCGGTTGGCCTCGCGCGAAAATTCCGCTCGAGCGTGACGTGCTTTCCGCCCTCTTCAATACTTAAACGAGCAACTTCCGTGCCAGTTTCCCAGCAATGTCGAAAGAACTTTAAAGCGTAGACCCGCGCAAGGCTCTTCACTAAGCGCCGGAGACTGCCAAAGATCCCGCTTGATTTTGAAGCGAATTCCGCTTCGGACGCCCCTGTTGAGTGACACGATAGGAAGCCGTCCCAATTTGAACGGCAGTCTTCACGGCATCCGCGTATTCCTTGGAGCAGATCGGCTTCCGAACATACCCATGGACTCCCAGCGCTTTGCATTTATCAACATCTTCTTCCAGGTCCGATGAGCTGAATACGACCACCGCAACATCTTTCAGCAGAGCGTCTCTCCTCATCTCAGAGAGAACCTCAAAGCCTCCTAGTTTTGGAAGTTTAAGATCGAGCAGAACCATCGAAGGTAGGAAGTCGCCCTTCTGAAGCAACTGCAAGGCCTCAGATCCATCCCGTGCCACCTTGACGTCCGGCGGCACTTCCATATTGCCGATCGCACGGCACGTTGCTGCCTCATCGTTAGCATCATCCTCGACGACCAGAAGCTCTATGTCGTCTGGACACTCAATTCCCATTTCATCGAGAAACTCAGATAGCTGCACAACAGCCAGCGAGAATCGTGCTCGAGCCTTAGCCAAGGGGTCGCCGTGCAGATTTCCCATTTGTCGCAGGTGTCTCTCAATAAGCACTTCATCGGCAAGGGTTCGGAGCAATCCTCTGGACAACAGAGAATGCCGAACCTCAGAATATTCACGTCCCAGCGCCCTTTCCAGGCGCTGGAGAACAAATCCCTCCTTTTCGACCAAGTCATCTTCTACTTTGTAAAATTTTGACGCCAACATTGCAGTACTCCCCGGTTCCAGATGCATCCTCTCTTCTGCTTCTCAGATCCGATAGAACACTTTGCGCTCGATCACGAACTGGGGCAAGACACGGAATACCGTGTACCTAATTAATGGTCGTGCTGTTAGATCCGCCACTTTGGACTGCCGAAGTAGATACATGGTCAATTTTCTAACTCAATTTGGAGACCCGTTAACCTCGGCTGATCGCTTACATGAGGGCCCAGAAACATGTAATGCTCTTGCACAAATCGCAAATCGCCAGCTCTGGTCTTTAGGACGTAGGACCTACGGTGAGATTTGGAGCACTGCTGTGTCGCCAGCCGGTTTCCGTCTTCGAAGGCACGGCGGTCCTTTTCTTCCACAAGATCGCAGACAGACACGCGATTCACTAATTCTGAAGGCTCGTATCCCCATTGTGCGATGGACTCAGAGACCCAGAGAATAGTCCAGGGCGGTTCCGGCTTTGCCCACCAGAGAACCGAGCCTAAATCCGCCAACAGAATTCGAGATCGCCACAGCTGTTCCAGCACCTGCGTAAGTTCATCGATCGGTTGCTGAAAGGAAGCTTCTGGACGCCGGTTTCGCCCTTTGGCGCTGTCGGAATTTCTCACGCTCTGTTCCGCCCTCTTCAGCGTCTCCAATTGTTCTTTTATGACCTTTTGAAACGCCGCTTCTGCTTGCGTGGCGGCCGCCTTGGCTACGACCTCCGTGCGGCTGCTGGCTCCGTGCTTGCTAAGGATGCGTCGCCAGTAACCCTCGAGCGTGTTCAGGCTAAGGCCTAACCGGTTGGCGATCTGCTTATCGGTTAATCCAGCAGACGCGAGAGATATCATTTGCATCTCACGACTTTCCTTGTTTCTGTAGTCGCTGCCCATGGTAACTCCTCAACACCAAGTATCTTTTACTTGCATTATCATTTTGCTTTGAATCAGACCAAAGCCGGAAGGTTCATAGGGCCTAATGTAAGCGGCAGTAAGCTTCGTAGGGTGATCAGACAGAATGATTTAGGTCTAGTCGCACCGCCGGCCGATGATACTGCGCCCTTTCTTCACCTACTGCCGGGGCAGACCGATATCGTTTTATGGAACATCGAAAGCGGCAGTAGAGCCGTATTTACCAATTGAAGGAGCCTTACAAATAACCATGAAGAACATCGCCGCGAAAGCCGCTGTGGCCGTTGCCCTCACTACCCTTGCCTGCGCGTCTGCCACCGCGCAAACGCTAAACGTCGACGGACCCTCCCTACCCTCATTGCTATCGGCCCCGGGCGGCGTTTCTAACCACACGCTGCTCATAGCTTCAGCGATTGTCCTCCTCGTCGGTCTCGCGGACAGTAACAGTACACTCACCATCATCGGCGGCGTCGGCGTGCTGGTCTCGGTGTTGGACACGAACACGGTGGGCTTTCGGATGAACTCTTACCGGCACGATATTGTGCGGACGGGTGGGTTGTCGTTCGGCGTGGCGCCTTTTGGCCAACCTGGCTCTACCGCGTTCAGACCGTCGCCTTACGCGCAGATATCGATCAAATTCTGATCGAACTTAAAGGGCTTGGGAAGAAGGATCCAGCAACTCGACTGCTTGCTCCAGCGTCAGTTGGAGGCCCTCTTCCCAAGCTCGATCAAAGGCGGCATCATCGCCTAGCCTTTCTTTTGCTTCAGCCAAGTCCAGATTTCTCTGCGCGCGCTCAACCGGAGGCAGAGGGGAGCCGATCTGGTCTCTCAGGGCGTCAGCCACGGACCAAAGCGTGACAGCTCGCGGTAAGTCTCCCTTATGCGCGGCGAGGCTTGCATAGCCGGCAAAGCAGTGCGATAACCCCCACCGATCTCCCAGCTCTCGGAAGAGCGCGAGGCTCTCCTTATGCCGCGCTTCCGCTCCAGTCACATCGCCTTCTGCGAGGTCCATGCAGCCCAGCCAATGGAGCGAGCCACCATGCCGACTCACATCTCCAATTTGTTGGGCGAGCGCCAAGCTGGCCTCGTGATGGGTCCGCGCTTTGACGTAATCCTTTTCTCCCAAGGCAACGAGCCCCAGCCCGTGTTGAGACTCAGCCATGCCCCACAAGTCGTTGGCGTCCTGACGAATCTGCAAGCTCTCTTCGAGATACTTGGTGGCAGTCGGAAAATCTCCTTGGTAGTAAGCAGCAAGGCCGACATCATAAAGCGGATAGGAGAGGCTGATCCGATCACCGAGCTTTCGGTAGATGCGGATCGATTCCTGATAGCGAGCGATAGCCCCTGGATAGTCCCCATCAATGCGCAGCAGGAGACCGATGAAATAGCCGCTCCACGCAATATCCCATTCGTCTGCAGATTCCACCGCAACTGCATAGGCTTTGTCTCCGTACGCCCGCGACCTCACATAGTCGTCCATCCCAAAGGCGACCATAGCGATGCCACCCAAGGCAAAGCTCAGATGCCGGCGATCCTTGATTTCCTCTAGAATTTCGAGGCTCTCCTCAAAGTAGGGCCCGGCCCCGGAATAATCGCCCAAAGTCCAAGTCAATATCCCCGCCCCCTGCAGCACTTGCGCACGTTCAGAAGTTCTAGCCAGCCCCGCGGCGGACTCGGCCGCGCGAAGACACCACGACCGGCCCTCGATCAGATGCCCCAGGCGCCACCAAAACAGGACGAGGGCAGAGCACAACTGCAGGCCCGCAAGTGAATTACCGTCGCCGATGCCCCACTCCAAGGCCACCCGCAAATTCTCATGTTCTTCTTCTAGCTGCGCCAACGCTTGCCTTTGCTCGGGCCCGCGTACTCTAGCGCTGTGCTCTTGTGCAAAGCCTAGGAAGTGGTCGAGATGCCGCTTGCGGAAGCCGGCAGACTCCTCCTTCTCCATAAGCAAATACCGCCCATATTGCCGCACCGTTTCCAGCAGCCAGTAGCGAGAAGCGCCGTCCCTTTCTTCCGAGACCACTAGACTGCGATCGGTGAGGGACGTGAGGAGGTCGAAGACGTCGAAGTCTTCAATAAGAACGCCCTTTGCACCATTTTCACCTGAGCCGGGCATGATCAATTCTACTGCTTGGAAGAAGTGCAGTCCGATGTGGAGTGCGGTGCTTTAGCG
>JANYLD010000195.1 GCA_025363835.1 Armatimonadota bacterium | reverse complement strand
GTCGTAGTCCTCTAAGAAGACCATTCGTGCACGCCCGCCTTCCCCTTCGATGAACTTGACGATGTCTTGGATGAGTTTTTTTCCGCCATCGTCTCGGGGATGGCTCTTACCGGCGAGAACGATCTGGATCGGGCGCTCGGCGTGGAAGAGCATTTTGAGAAGCCGCTCTTTGTCGGCGAGCATGAGGGCGGCGCGCTTGTAGGTGGCGAAGCGGCGGGCGAACCCGATGGTGAGGACTCGGGGGTCGAGGATGGAGGAGATCATGCTGAAGTCCACCCGGTTCATTTGTCTTCGTTCGAGGTCCTTTTGAAGGCGCTTTCGAACAAAGCGGACTAGATCTGAGCGGCCGTTGTCAATCGCAGCCCACAGTTCGTCGTCGGGGATAGCGTCGACACTTTCCCAGGCGGAGGGGTTGTGGGGCTCTCTTCGCCAAAGGGGACCCAGTTGATCGTCGAAAAGCTCTGCGAATCTTCTGCTCACCCAGGTCATGGTGTGGATGCCGTTGGTGATGTCCTCGACCGGCACTTCGTCTTCCGGATATTCCGGCCAGAGTGGGTTGAACATGGTCTGGGTGACGGCTGCGTGGAGCTTGGAGACTCCGTTGACGTAGTTGGAATTCTTGATCGCGAGGACGGCCATGGAGAAGGCTTCACCCTCGTTTTCAGGATCGACGCGGCCCATATCGAGGAAGTCCGGGAAGCTGATGCTGGACTCGTTAACGGTGCGCAGCATGTATTTCTCGAGAAGGCTGGGCTGGAAGATGTCGAAGCCGGCGGGGACCGGCGTGTGGGTGGTGAAGACGTTCCCATTGATGACGACTTGGCGTGCGGTGGCGAAGTCGCAGCCGTGATCTTGCATGAAGGAGCGGATGCGCTCAATGGAAAGGAAAGCGGCGTGCCCCTCGTTCATGTGGCAAACAGTGGGGCTGATGCCCGCTGCGCGGAGAGCTTTCATGCCCCCGATGCCGAGGATCATCTCCTGCCTGAGGCGCATCTCCTCATCGCCGCCGTACAGGGTGTCGGTGATGCCCTGGTCTGTGGGCTCGTTCTCGAGCACATTGCTGTCCAGAAGATAGAGGGGGATGCGGCCGACTTCGGCTTTCCAGACTTGGCAGGTGACCAGCCGGTCTGGAAGCTCAACTTCGATGTGGATAGCTGCTCCAGAAGCGTCTCGCATGAGTTTGAGGGGCATTTGGTAAAAATCGTATTGCGGGTAGTTCTCTTGCTGCCAACCGCTGGGATCGAGCCGCTGTCGGAAGTAGCCTCTGCTGTAGAGAAGACCCACGCCAACGAGCGGGATGCCTAGGTCGCTGGACGCTTTGAGATGGTCGCCCGCGAGAACGCCAAGGCCGCCGCTGTAAATGGGGAGGCTTTCGCTGATGCCGAACTCGGCGCAGAAGTAGGCGATCGTGGTGGTTTCGCTTGCGCCAGGGAAACTCCTGTCGAACCATGTGTCGGCCGCTAAGTATTGGTCAAGGGCGTCGACGCAAGATTGGAGCTTGGCGAGGAACCCGGGGTCGTTGGCGAGTTTGGTGAGGCGCTCAGTGGATGTTTCTGCGATCAGGCGGACCGGGTTGCGGTCGACTTCGTCCCACTTCTCTTTGTCGATGGCTCGAAAGAGCTCACGGGTCTCGTGGTGCCAGGTCCATCGGAAGTTCGCGGCGAGCTTTTCGAGGCCCCTCAGGGGGGCGGGGAGCTCGGAGACAACTTCGAAGGCGTGGGAGAGCTTTGGATGCTTCATGCGCGTTGGCTAGTTTACGTTGCTTCTTGGCCTGCCCCGTAAATGGTAAATCGTAAATCGCAATGCGCCGCATCGGATTTGCGGGCCGGAGGTCGCTTTCAGTTGATCTTCGATGGCCAATCCTGGGCAGAGTGAAAGACGTTTAGCACGTCTACGCTCTGGCTATCGAAGGTGTAAACGGCAACGTGGCCGTGGCCCCTGTTCTTTCGCCGAACCAGGATGTAGCGAAGTTCAGGATGTGCCTCTATAGGCTTCCCCCTGAAGTAGTTCTTGTCTAGAGCGTCGATGCTTCTCTTGAGAAAGGCGCTGTACTTGTCAGCGTGGGCAGAGCCATAGCGCTCGGCGTTCCATCGCCAGATGTCGTCGAGCTGATCGATCGCATCGTCGGCAAGGATAACTTTTAGCCGGGGTTGTTTTCCAGCCATTCCGCCCTGCGCCTCGCGAGTTCAGCGTCAGCCTGCTTCGCAGTCATGCACTTCCCTTCCTTAATTTGCGCGGCTGCCTTGTCTATCATTGCAAGTCGTTCCGGTGTGAATAGGTGGTCCACGTTGTCAGGGTTCTCAATCAACTCGTCAGAGAGGATGTTGGCAATGAACTCGTCAACGGTCTTGAAGCCAGCTTCAGTCGCTCGGCGTTTCGCCTGATCGTAGAGCCGGTCATTCAACTGCAGGTGGACTTGGTGCATGGAGCCTCTCTTTTCAGACGCCGTTATTATTATGATTCGCTGTGAATCGTAAATCGTAAATCGCCCGAGGGGAATTGGATTAATTGGGCACAGTGGACCCATTGGAAGTCCAGAGTCCGGCGATTTACGATTTACGATTTACGATTTACGCCTCAAAGAGGTAGCCTCCATCAGCCGCAATGCTTCAAATCGAAGGACTCAACGTTTACTATGGAGCGATCCATGCGCTCTGTGATGTTTCGCTTCACGTCGAGGAGGGCGAGATCGTTTCGATCATCGGCTCCAATGGCGCTGGAAAGAGCACTTTGCTCAGGACGATCAGTGGATTGATCCGGCCGAAGACGGGTACGGCTACTTTTAAGGGCGAAGACTTGACGTCGATGCCGGCAGACCAGATCGTGCGGCGTGGGATTAGCCATGCGCCGGAAGGCCGCCGGATTTTTACCAACATGAGCGTTTTGGAGAACTTGCAGCTTGGGGCCTTTACGCGAAAGGACGCCGAGATCGGCAAAGACATGGAAGAGGTCATGCGACGGTTTCCTCGGCTTCAAGAACGGATCAGGCAGAACGCGGGCACTTTGAGCGGCGGTGAGCAGCAGATGCTGGCGATTGGGCGGGCGATGATGTCTCGGCCCAAGCTGCTGCTTCTGGACGAGCCCAGTTTGGGGTTGGCGCCGAACCTGATGATGGAAATTTTCAAGATCATTACAACCCTAAATTCCGAGGGAGTGACGATCTTGTTGGTAGAACAGAACGCAAACCGAGCCTTGGAAATCGCCAACCGTGCCTACGTGTTAGAAACCGGAAATATTGTCTTGAGCGATACGGGCAAGGCACTTCTGACCAATCCGAAGGTTAAAGAGGCGTATCTAGGCGGTTAGCCTGCATTAGGGTATCCGATGGCGATGACAACGAAGGCTGTTCGGGGGCTGCACTTTCTTCCTTTGGAAGAGCGGTTTATTCCCGCGATTCTGCTCATCGAGAAGGAGAGCAATGGAGCGCCTTGGTCAGAGCGGAGTTTTCGAAACGAGATCAATCACCCGTACGGCGTTTTCTATGTGGCGCTTATCGGTGATGAGGTTGTCGGCTACGCGGGCGAATGGCTGGTAGTGGACGAAGCCCACGTGACCACGGTTGCGGTAGCGCCGCATCATCGGCGGAAAGGGATTGGCCATGCGTTAACGGTGGAGCTTCTGAAGACGGCCAAAGAACGCGACATGGCTTGTTCGACACTTGAAGTTCGGGCGGGAAATGAGCCTGCGATCGAGCTTTATAAGGCGCTTGGGTATGTCGAGACGGCCCGTCGAAAGGCGTACTACCCAGACAACCAGGAAGACGCTTTGGTGATGTGGCTGCACGACCTCCAGGCTTGGAGCCCACCCCAGCAACCGTGAGTTTTTTTTCCGAGCCTCTTTTGGCCGTCGAGACCAGTTGCGACGAGACGAGCGCAGCGGTATTGGTCGGGCGGTCGGTTCTTTCCAACGTTGTCGCTTCTCAGATCGATCTGCATAGGAAGTGGGGCGGAGTTGTGCCAGAGGCGGCGGCGCGGGCTCACGTTGAGGCGATCTTGCCCGTTATTGAAGAGGCTTTGGGGTTGGCCTCGCTAGGTTTGGCAGATATTCGCGGAATTGCGGTGACGAACCGGCCGGGGCTAGTTGGGGCCTTGAGCGTTGGGGTTACGGCCGCGAAGGCGTTGTCGTTTTCCTTGGGCGTGCCCCTGATCGGCGTGCATCACTTGGAAGGACATTTGTGCAGCGTGTTGGTATTGAGCGACGGTCCCGGTGCTAGGGATGATGCAGTAGCGCGATCGAGCGTGCCCCTCCCCGAGGGACTGTTTCCGCACACAGCATTGGTGGTTTCCGGTGGGCACACGGAGTTAGTGCAGGTGCGGGGGCTTGGAGATTATGAGATTGTCGGAATCACGCGGGACGATGCGGCGGGCGAGGCCTTCGATAAGGGGGCTCGGCTGCTGGGGCTTGGGTATCCGGGCGGCTTTGCGATTCAGGAGGCGGCAAAGGGTGGTGATCCAAAGCGCTACGCGTTGCCTCGGGGCCTTTCCGGCGACACGATGGATTTCAGCTTTAGTGGGCTGAAAACGGCGGTATTGCGGTTGGTGGAGAAGGAGGGAGCGGCGATTTCTGTAAAGGATGCGGCGGCTTCTTTGCAGGAAGCCATTGTTTCGGTGTTGGTCGATCGGTCAATGCGGGCGGCGGAGGCTTTGGGAAGCCGGGCTTTGTCCCTCGTAGGTGGGGTGGCGGCTAATTTGGAGTTGCGAGGGCGGCTGGGGGCGGCATGCGAGAGGTCGGGAATTGCTTTCTTGGCGCCTCCTCTCAGTTTGTGTACCGATAATGCCGCGATGATCGGGCTGGCAGGTTCCTTCCGCCTGGCTCTTGGCGAGCGCGATGGCTTCGATTTGGATGTGTTTCCGAATGCGGATTTACCGGGCGTAACTCCTAGTTCGTAAATCGTAAATCGTA
>JANYLD010000164.1 GCA_025363835.1 Armatimonadota bacterium | reverse complement strand
AAGCAGATGTATGACGACTTCAGGCAAAGCGGCTTGCCGCCAGACAGGGGTCTGGAGAGCCACATGCATTCGTGTGGTGTCCCTGCTAAGCAGGTGCTAGTAGCTCGCCAGATTTTCCGACGCTCCGCTCGTGAGGCAGGTTTCTTCCAATTTGGCGAGGACAGGTTGATCATGCCAGCGATGCGGGAAGAAGCGGAACCATCAGGGGCGGCACTTGGTGTTGATTTGCCATCCGACATACCGGACGCTGGTGAGGGGCGAAGGTCTGCCTCGGTGTCTTCGGTGGCCCCTAAGAATAAGTATCAACCGATGATGGAGGCAGTCTTGGCAGATGTCCCAGAGATAGAGTGGTCGCAAGAGGACTACAACAAATGGCTAAAAGCCTTTAAGGCAGCCGTAGAATATGTTTACGGCATAGATGCCTAAGAAATCACGAAGAAATCTAGACCGACCGAATCCTCAATTCCCTTGGTGAGCCAAGTATGTTATCCCCAATGGTAAATGGTAAATCGTAAATCGTAAATCGCCCGGAGGGGAATAGGACATATAGGACCTCTACGACACATGGGAATATCCAGTGCGGCGATTTAAATTTACGATTTACGTTTCGATCAAAGAATTCCGCTTCGTAAAAGGTCTTTAAGCATGATCAGGCCGACGACCTTCCCCTCCTCAACGACGGGCATCTCGCCGATCTTTTTGGGCAGGTTCTGAAAGACTTCGAACGCCTCTGCGGCTAGCAATTCAGGTTCAATCGTGGCCACCGACTTGGTCATGAATTCTTCGGCTTTCGCCTCCAAGCGCCGCTCAGTGGCTATGTAGCGCCGCAAGTCGCCATCGCTGATAAAGCCGAGCAGATGCCAGTCCGCGTCTACGACACATGCCGCGCCGACGCCGGCCTGGGTGATGGCTCGCATGACTTCAAGGAGTTCGGTGTCGAGAGAAACGGTTGCCATCTCCGCGCGGCCCTTCATCACGTCCGAAACGCGTAAAAGCAGGCGGCGGCCCAGCGTTCCGCTAGGGTGGAAGCGGGCGAAGTCCTCTTTGCCGAAGTTGCGGCGCTCCATGACAGCGACAGCCAGAGCATCGCTTAACGCCAACATGGCGGTCGTGCTGGTTGTGGGCGCTAAGTTGTTTGGGCAAGCCTCGTGTTCCACATGGGTTTCCAGCACCAAGTCCGCGAGCCGTCCAGCGCTGGAATCCGGACGAGCGGTAATTAACACCGTTGTCGCCCCGATCGCCTTCATTGAAGGAAAGAGCTTGACGATCTCGTCGGTCTCGCCACTATGACTGTAGAGCAGAACGACATCCCCGCTCGTGATCATGCCGAGGTCGCCATGTACAGCCTCGGCAGCATGGAGGAAGAGGGACGGAGATCCTGTGCTGCTCAGTGTCCCCGCCGTTTTCCGGGCGATGTGGCCAGACTTACCCACGCCGCAGGTGATGACGCGGCCCCGGCAGCCAACGATCAGTTCAACCGCGTCGCCAAACCTCTCATCCAGCGACTCCGCGATCTTAGCGAGCGCTTCCGCCTCGTGCAGCAACACTCTTTTGCCGTGCTGGCAGTCCATGTTCAAGCGAGTCTACCGGTTGCCTAGGATCGTCTTACCGAAGAGCGACGCGGCCCATTCGACGGTGACAAGGGCGGTCATGTTTGTCGTATCCCGAATCGGATTGACCTCCACAAGGTCAACGCCAACAAGTTTGTAGGGGCAGTCCGGTTTGTCTAGGAGTTCTCGCAGTAACTCGGCTAACAAATGAGCCTCTCGGTAAGTTAAACCGCCCCGGACGGTGGTGCCGGTACCTGGGGCGAGCTGAGGATCGAGAGCGTCGCAGTCGAACGAAATCCACAGGCTATCGGCCCCATTTTTCCGCATCCATTCGTCAAAACGATTGACTGAGGGTTCGACGCCATGTCGGTCTATCTCGTCCATGGCCGCGACAAAACTTGGCGGGATCACTCGGGGGCGTTCACCCTTATCGACTTCGCGCAATCCGTACCAGGCCGTTCGGTTGGCCGGAAGGCGTCGTGGGCCGACGAGCTCTATTGTCTCCTTCCATTCCTCGTCTTTGATGCCGTCCAGTCCGCTCTGAAGACCCCAGAGCGCGGCGATGGGCATGCCATGCAAGTTGCCGGATGGGGACGAAACGGGAGTGTTGACGTCGGCGTGCGCATCGATCCACAAAAGGGCAAGGTTCTCGTGTTGAGCGAAAGCTGCAGATACGCCGCCCATCGAAATTGCGTGTTCTCCTCCCATGACGATCGGCACAGCTCCGACTTCCAGGGATTCCGTCACCAGACGTTTCAGCTCGCTGACGCAGTCCATCAAGGCCCTGTGGTTGCGTATTCCATCCTTAGCCGTGTAGGGCAGATAACGCGGGAGGTCACCGAGATCCTTAACATCTTCTCCAATGGCGCGAAGCTGCTCCGCAATCCCTGCCAGTCGCAAAGCCTCGGGGCCGAGCCTGCTGCCCTCCCACTTCCCCGTTAAGTCGAACGGCACGCCGATCAATTCGATCATTTGCGCGGAGTCTACTTGCGATGCATGCGATCTGCGATATGGGATGTGGGATTCAGGAGTCGGGATTGCTCGATTTTTGATTGCCGATTGCTCGATTGGGTGAGGGGTCACGGGTAACGGGTGACAGGATTCAGGATTCAGGATTCAGGATTCAGGATTCAGGATTCAGGATTCAGGATTCAGGATTCAGGATTCAGGATTCAGGATTCAGGATTCAGGATTCAGGATTCAGGATTCAACTCTGACGAAGGCTAGCGCGCTTTGAATCACGCATCTTGCATCTTGAATCTTGCATCCTGGATCTTCCCAAAAAGAAAAAGCCCTATGGTCCCAACAAAACGTCACGCATAGCGCACTATCAAACCGAGGGACCCTCCAATTTGACAACACACGAGACGAGCCGCGTTAAGCGTTTTCGGCAGGGCGATGTCAGCGCTTTCAATGAGCTCTACGACGAGCTTGGAAGCCGGCTGTACCGATTCTGCCTGCGCCTTTGCGGCGATAAAGACGATGCGGAGGATTTGATGGCGGAAGTTTTTCTGGCGGCGTATACGGGAAGAGAAAGGTTTGAGGGACGTTCCAACGTCACCACCTGGCTCTTTCGCATCGCGGTCCATCAGTGGAACCGGATGCGGAGAAGCAAGCGGCCGACCGTGCAGCTTGACGACTCTCACGAGCAATCGGTCCGAGAGACTGGCGTTCTCGCCATGGCTCTGGAGCAAGCGCTGCTGGAACTGCCCGAACCTTTGGCCCAAGCCTTTGTGCTGGTCAAATGCGAGCAGCTCTGCTATCGAGAAGCGGCCGAAGTGCTGGGCGTCCCTCAGGGGACGATCCAATTTCGGGTCCATGACGCCTCGCAGAGACTACGGAAGTCGCTCGCGGACGTCCATGAGCCAATGCCACAGCCTGTCATCGGGGGGTGCATGTAATGGATTGCAAACATTCAAGCCAGCTATTGAACGCGTATGCCGACTCTGAGCTGAGCAAGAGCGATCAGTCCTTGCTCGAATCCCATCTTGCCGAGTGCCTGGACTGCGCAAGGGAATTCGAAGACATTCGAAAGATCGATGCGCAGATGCGCCATGAAGTAGCCACGCCCGGATCGCTTCGATCCGCGATCGCGGACCGGTTGGAAAACGCGAAACGGCCGTCTCGAACGACGCTCAAGGAGTTGTTTGGCATGAAATATCGTATTGGAGTAGCCGCCCTCGTCGCGGCAGGATTGATCATTTTCGGGACGATGTCGACGGGTGGAGTTAGCGCCCAAGCGGCGTTGATTCGCATGAGGAAAGCGGTCACGGAAATTCACAGTGCCCACCTCAAAATCGAAATCACGGGCCCCATCGATTTCCGTTCAGACGATGTGGCGACCAAGTCCGCAGAGAAGGATGATTCGGGTGGGGGGTTTAACGTCGGTTCGTTAATGGAAAAGGGCAATAAAACGATTGACCTTTACTCTGAGGACAACAAGTGGAAGGCGGATATCTTTGGTGGAATCGAGGCGATCTACAACGACGGCTTCGTAAGCGTCGTTATGGGCGACAAGGTGTTCATGAAGGTCAAAGCGGATGACGCTCATGTGCCGCCAAACATGACCCAATACCTCTTCAAACAGCTGTCGAACGCGACGATCGAAATGAAGCAGAAGTGCAACGTTATCGACCGGGGGGAAGTGCGAGACGGTGGCCGATCGCTCAAAACTCTCGAGGTGACCGGGATTCAGGATAACGGGAAGAACTGGCACTTGATGTATTGGGTGGACGAAAGCACCAACCTGCCGGCTCGGTTCCAGGTCTTCGCGAAGGATGACAGCGGCCAGGAAAAGATGGTGGCCAACATCACTTGCGAGTTCAACCAGGACTACCCTGACTCGATCTTCGAGCCGGGCGGAGTCGAGAAGCCGTAAGGGACGGAGGGCGTTGCGGCATTACGGCCTTGCGTTACGGCGTAACGGCGTTGCGGCCATAAGGCGTTTCGGCTCTAGTGGAATTCATACCAGGACCAATCACTCGACCGTTCGCTGAATGCGGCAACGCCGTAACGCCCTATTGCCGTAAGGCCGCAACGCCGTAACGCCGTAATGCCGCAACGTCGTGAGGCCCAACGCCGTCATCCGGAACTCATTTCACGGTGGACCAGTCCCGTAATGGATGCCTCAAGACACGATCTATGACTGCCTGATTATTGGCGGTGGCCCTGCGGGGCTCTCGGCGGCTATTTATATGGGCCGCTTCCTCAGAAACGTCCTCGTTCTGGACGAAGGGCGGGGCCGTTCCACTTATGCCCAAATGAACGACAACTACCTGGGGTTTCCCAACGGCGTAACCGCGCGCGAATTGCGAGAGCTCGGCCGGCAACAAGCTCAACGTTTTGGCGCCAACTTCCTCCATTGTCGCGTCGACCGGATGATAAAGGGTCCGAATGGCTTTACTGCCTCCACGGATGCCGGCGTCTACACCGGCAAGACTGTGATCCTCTGCACTGGCGTCCAAGACGTTTGGCCGAGTCTCCCCCGGGTCTACGATTACGTTGGAAAGAGCCTGTTCTGGTGCATCGTCTGCGATGGCTTCCGGGCTGCTGGAAAGCGAGTCGTGTTATTTGGCAGTGACGATGAAGCCGCAACTACTGCTTGCCAGTTTCTTGCCTATACCGACAAGGTCACCTTTATCTATTCGCCCGGTGCGATGAGCTGCTCAGATGAGAAGGTGAAGGAGATGAAGTGCCACCAGATCGAGCTGATCGAAGGGGTTCCGGAGTCGATTGAAGGCGGGCCGGACAGCTTGCAGTCGGTTGTCTTGGCCGACGGTCGCCATGTGCATGCAGACATCATGTTCAGCCTCCTGGGCTGCCGGCCCAACAATAAGTTCGCGTTGGACCTAGGAGTGGAGTGCGCTCCCGGCGGCTACGTCAAAGTAGACGAAGAAGGCTACACCAGCGTCCCAGGCGTCTTCGCGGCCGGCGATTTGAGTAGGATGCACACCCACCAGGTGGTGGCGGCGGCGGCAGAAGGGGCGGAGGCCGCGCAAACGTGCAATTACTGGCTTTATTCGAGCTTTCAACGGGAAGAAGCCTCCCGGCCTACCAAAAAGGAACTCAGCGAGCGCGTCAACCTCTACTGACTGCCCGAAGCGCCAAGCTAACTTGGTGCGGTGTCTTTAGCACCGCACTCCATAATGGCTGCGACTAGCACGGCGCTTTAGGCACCGATCCTGTCTTGCGCATCACGAAGATCACTTCCAAACCCGTCCGAGACATCACCTCGACGTCGAACTGAAAGCCAAGTTCCGACTGCATTCGAGCCAACATCTCCATCATCGCGGCTTCATCCCAGGCGTGAAAGTGGATGTTCGCTCGCTCCTTCAGAAGTTCATCCGCGCGCTTTAAGATATCAACCTCGTCTGTCAGCCCCTCTACGTGGCGGAGCCACTCCACGTACTGAGCCCTACGCGAAGTTTCCGGCCCCTCCAAGTAGTCTCGTTTCACATGCTCAAACGGAGTCACGGGGCGCTTGATATCGAAGGTGAACCGTTTGTCGGGCAGGGTCATATAGAAGATTCCGCCCACTTTGAGAACTCGCAACATGTGCCGAATCGTCCCGATGGGGTCTTCGCAATGTTCGACCATGTGGTTTGCGATCACGAAGTCTTCCGAGTCATCCGGAACACCCTTCAAAGTCTCTCCCTCAGTCACGATGTCCACGTCGCGGATCTGCTTGGGGTCGACGTCGACGTAGAGCGCAACCAGCTCGTCTTTTGGAAGCCGGTCCACATATCGAACCTTCGCACCGGCCGGCAAAGACATTGGATTGTTCAGGGCTCCGATCTCTAAGCCGTTGCCATGCAAGAAGATGTGGCTGAGCGGTTCGCGTGAAAGGTTGGTGTGGCGAGCGGATGTGGCGATCCAAGTCGCGCGAGCGCGACGAGTCCAAGCCCTAAAAGACTCCGGCAGCAGCTTCTTTAAGGGCACGTCTTATGATTGCAGATGCGCGCCCCTCAACACACGCACCCGCCGAACGGGGAGGGGCACGCTCCGTCGTGACCTTTCCGGCGACACCACAACAATGGTCACGACGGAGCGTGCCCTTCCCCAAGTCCTTCATCATTAAGAAATGCACTGGGGCGTCGATCTGGGTGGAACAAAGATCGAGGGCGTCATCCTGACTGCCATCGATCCTCTCACCACGGCCTGCCGAATCCGAATTCCCACGGAGGCACAACGCGGTTATGCGCACATCATTGGCCGGATTGCGAAGCTCACCACCCAAATGGAGGAAGAATCCGGCATAAACAGGCCAAACCAAATCGGATTTGGCACTCCCGGCACCGTCGACCCGCCGACCGGCTTGATGAAGAACTGCAACACCACCAGCTTCAACGGCCAACCGCTCCCCAAAGACCTCGCGGCGGCGCTAAACACCGATGTCATTGTTGCCAACGACGCCAATTGTTTCGCACTGGCTGAAGCCCGGCTTGGCGCCGGCAAAGGCTTCCCCACCGTCTTCGGAATTATTCTCGGCACTGGAGTCGGTGGTGGCATTGTCATAGACGGCAAGGTCCTCACTGGCGCTCAGGGCATCGCCGGCGAATGGGGACACAACGAACTCGAACCTGACGGCCAGCCCTGCTATTGCGGCAAAGTTGGTTGCGTCGAAACGGTCCTCTCTGGCCCCTTTCTCGAGCGCTATTACGCCAACCACGCTAACCACCCAAGACCACTAAAAGATATAGCACACCGCGCGCGGCACGAAGAGGATTTCGCCGCGAGGCAAACCATAGACCGGCTTTGCTACTTCTTCGGCAAAGCAGCCGCCCAAATCGTTAATACTCTGGACCCCCACGTCATCGTCATCGGCGGAGGTGTAGGCAACATCGACCAACTCTACTCCGATGGGCGTGAGCACATGAAAAGGTACGTCTTCAACAACCGTCTGGACACCCTCCTGGCGCGCCCAACCCTTGGCGACAGTGCGGGAGTTTTTGGCGCGGCTTTACTTACTCAAGTTTGACGGGATGGATCTTGGCCTGTGACCTCACTCGCCATGACCGCGTCTAATGCCGCGAGCCCACAGATGGCTCAGCCCTCATGAATATCAAACGTTGCATCTTCGCCCTTGGACTAGCCGCACTCGGCGGCGCCCATGCATTCGCCCAATATCCGATCGCGTGGTCCTCATACAAAGATCTTGGGGCGTACGGTAGGGAACGAGCATTTGACATCACCAATGCCCCGGGCGGGGGTTTCTACACAATCGCAATTCACGAGCCAATGGGCGTACGTCAACAATGCCTACCAGATACGTGTCCAGAAGCTTTCGGCCACGGGCCTGATCGACTGGACGACGGACTATCCGATGCTGCCCGACGTCCACTGGCCCTATCTCTTGCCCGACCAACGTGGAGGCGTGGCGGTCTTGAGCCCCGACCGAAGCCCGTTTAGCCTGAACTACCGGCTGTTCAAGCTCTCCACCAACGGAAACTTTTCCTGGCCGTCCGGCGGCGGTGCTTTTGTCAACCACTCGTTGCTCTTCGACCCTCAGAACTTGG
>JANYLD010000075.1 GCA_025363835.1 Armatimonadota bacterium | reverse complement strand
TCAATGAGGTTGCCGGTCCGCTTACCGCCGGAAAGGATCCGGGCCCCCCTGTCGGTCGCTTCCTTCAGAAATCCTTCGACCTTGTCTGCGGCTTGACTTGATATCAGCGGTCCGCAGACGACGTTCGGGTCCATCGGGTCTCCAGTCTTGCATGACTTCGTTTGGTCGAAGAACAGCTTTTTGGCCTGTTCATAGCAGCTCTGGTGGACAAGGACGTTTTGAACAGAAATGCAGACTTGGCCTGCATAGGCAAAGCCGCCGGCTACCACTCGAGGAACTGCCCAAGCCAAATCGGCGTCCTCGCAGAGGATGGCTGATGCGTTGCCTCCAAGTTCCAAGGTGACTTTCTTGTCGGAGAGGATCTCTTTCAGATGCCATCCGATCGGCGCTGAGCCAGTGAAGCTGAGCATTTTGACACGGGGGTCTCGCAGGCCCTTTTCAGCCACGTCGGGCTCGCATAACAGCGCGTTGACGACGCCAGGTGGGCAGCCTGCTTCATGGATGATTCGCGCGAGCGTATACGTCGAGAGCGGCGCCAATGGGGAGGGTTTGATGATAACCGTGTTGCCGGTCGCCAAGGCGGGCGCGATCTTGTGAGCGGAAAGGTTGTAGGGCCAATTGTAGGGCACGATACAGAAGATCACGCCGACTGGAAAGCGATCGACCGTGCAGCGGTAGCCGTCTCCCCGAGGGTCCATGTCAACGGGCATTGATTCCGGACCCCATGTGGTCAAAAGGTCTGCAGCGTAGTCGAATGTAAGGGCCAGCCGCATGACTTCGCCTTTTGAAGAGGTGACCGGCTTGCCTACTTCTTTGGTAAGGATCTCGACCAATTCGTCTGTACGTTCACGAACAGCGGCGGCGACGCGCCGAAGCAAGGCTTGTCTCTCGTGACGGAACGAGTTGCGCCAGGTTTTGAACGCATCGTCCGCGGATTCTATGGCGGTTCTAAGCTCGTTCCAGCCGCCTTCTGCAGCGGTCCCGACTACTTTGCCATCGTAGGGAGCCTTAATGACTACCTTGGGAACCGCCTGGTCGCATTCGCCGCCGATAAAGTGGCCGTTGATGAGCATTTCACGGTGGAGCACATCTCATTGTCTCCGAACTGGCTGGCACACTGTTCTTAGATGAGGGGGCGATTGTAGCCGTCGTTGAGAGTGCCGGTACCGATCAAGACCATGTCGACAAGGGCCCAGATGCCTGTAATCACGGCTCCGTATCCGCAGGTGCAAACCGTAATTAACAGCATCGCCAGGCCTGTTCCGTTGTGACCTAAATAGAAGCGGTGAATACCGAGGGCTCCGAGAAAGAAGGCCAAAAGCATTCCAACGACTTTGCTCTTTGGGGGGCCGTAGACCACGGGGCCTTGGTAGCTGTAGGGTGTCGGGGGTTGCGAAAAGTTGTAGTTGTTGACCGGGTTCTGCGGATAGGCGGCGCCATAACCCAAGGGGGAAGGAGAGGCCGGCGGCATGGGTGGCTGCGCAACTGGTAAATATTGGGCGATTTCAGGAATTGCTCCGGCCCGTTTTTCTTGACCATCGATGGGGTCGACGATATTGGATTCGGAGTTGATGCGGCCCTCTTGGCACCAGGATTTGAGCGTAGCGCCATCCACTGGGCCGTAAACCTTGCCATCCGGACCGATCACAGAGTACATGTGGTCTTGCTCCTCACGACAGCTTCTAATCTACACGAAGAATTCGAAGAGACCAAGGACCCGACTACACAAGCGGGCGATCGGCGCCGTCACGCAAATCGCCGTTGGCGATCATTACCAGGTCGAATAGAGCCCAAATGATGGTGACAGGGGCTGCGAAGCCGAAAGTCATCACGGTGAGACAGAGCATTGCGAAACCAACGGCGGGCCGACCCAAATAGAATCGGTGTATGCCGAAGGCGCCGAGGAAAAGGGCAAACAGCATGGCCAGGACCTTGTTTCTAGGAGGGCCATAGGAGATAGGAGGAAGAGAGCTGTAGGGCGCCGGCGTTTGCGCAAAGTTGAAGTAACTTGGCGCTTGGGGAACTGGCGCGCTGTACGCACCCTGCTGAACTTGGAGGACGGGTGGCCTCGGCAGCGGGGGCGCGACCACCGGCAGGTACTGTGCGATTTCTGGAATCACTGCTGCGCTCTTGACTTGGTCGTCGAACGGATCGACCACCTGCGTTTCAGCGGTGATTCGACCCTCTTGACACCAAACACGCATCAGTCCGGCATCGGCCGGACCATAAACCTGGCCATTAGGGCCGATTATCGAATACATCCCACTCCCACTTTCACGTCCCCGATTCAATCTACTACGAAGTCACTGCCGAGCCAAACACTACGATATCACGGCAACCGCTTCCATTTCGAATTCGATTCCTTCTCCGATGCGGCGACTAACTTCAACCATGCTTGTTGCCGGCATAATTTCTCTGAAGAACTCGCCATGCACGCGTCCTATTTCTTCCCAACGAGAAATGTCGGTCACGAACATCCTTGTGCAGACAACCTGGTGGAGATTAGCCCCTGCCTGATCCAATCCTTACGCACCTTCTCGATGGCGTAACGTACTTGCTCCTCTAGATTTCCAACAGGCAGGCCTTCGGCGTTGGTTCCAGTCGTGCCCGAAACAAAAACCATATTCCCGACTCGGTAGGCGCGAGAGTAGCCAACGATAGACTCCCAGGGCGATCCTGAGGGGATGGGGGTGCGCTGGATGGACATTTCCAGTGTGTACCTTAGGAAGGCGGAAGGATGAAGGCGGAAGGCGGAAGGATGAAGGCGGAAGGAGGAAGGCGGCTGGATGGATGGATCGGAGTTTGGAGTTCCATCCCGGCGCAAGGGGCGAGGGTGCTTACCCTGAGCCGCCATAATCCATGCATGCGATTTCAGGCTCCGAGGGGGACCGAGGACTGTTTACCGGGGCAATCGGATCGGTGGATCTGGTTGGAAGGTGAATTCCGGGCGTTGGCGTCCCTTTACGGCTATAAGGAGATTCGCACTCCAACCTTTGAGGACACTGAGCTGTTCGTGCGAAGCTCGGGCGAGACCAGCGATATCGTGTCGAAGCAGATGTACTCCTTCCAGGACAAGGGAGAAAGAAATATCACCCTCAAGCCAGAAGGAACGGCTCCTGCGATCCGTGCCCTCATCGAGCACAATCTCTGCCCGCAGGGCTCGGTGTGCCGGCTTTCGTATGTCACGCCGATCTTTCGTTACGAGAGGCCGCAGAAGGGACGCTTGCGAGAATCCCACCAGGTGGGGTTGGAGCTTATCGGCAGTCCCTCTGCGAGGGCCGACGCTGAGATCATCGAGGCGACCGTTCGGTTTTACGAGCGCATTGGGATCGACGAGGTAGAGGTCTCTCTGAACTCCATCGGCCGCGATGAGTGCCGCGCTGCATTCCGTGCTGCCATTTTGAAACACATGGGTGGCTACTTGTCGGGCCAGCCGGCAGAGGTCCAGGAGCGGGCGGAGAAGAATCCATTAAGGCTTCTAGACAGTAAGGATCCGGACGTTCAAGCCGCCTTGCTTGGCTTGCCGCCGATTACCGACTTCCTCGAATCCGATTCGAAGGAGCGATTTAAAGATCTCCAGCGCATGCTGCATGAAGCGGGCGTGAAGGTTCGAGTGGCGCCGGACATTGTCCGTGGTCTCGACTACTACACGGAAACCGTCTTTGAAGTTCAGTCCACTAGGCTCGGGTCACAGAGCGCGCTCTGCGGCGGAGGTCGATACGATAACTTGGTCAAGGAGCTTGGCGGAAGTGCGACACCTGCAGTTGGGGTTGCAATGGGGATTGAGCGAGCACTCATCGTCCTTGAGGATATGCAGCAGGGGCCCGGGCCTCACAACCCGGACGCGTTTATCGTGATCGCCACCCCCGCTGCAAAAGAAACGTGCCACCGGCTCGCTCGGGAGCTTCGGACTGCTGGCCTCGTGATTCTTATGGATTACGATGATCGCTCCATGAAATCTCAGCTCAAGATGGCCGACCGTGAAAGTGCGCGCTTCGCCGTCCTGATCGGAGACGACGAGCTTGCGAAGGGCGTTGCCACCGTTCGGACCCTTGCCTCCAGTGAGCAACGCGAGGTACCTCTTGCGGGTCTATCGCAAGTGCTGCGAGGCCATTCGTGAGACTTTGGCAGGCGCTGGCTCTCTGCTTTGCACCTGCGCTGGTGTTTGCTCAAACACCAGACGTTCAAGTAAAGACCGACCTTGGGCCGACCTTTCGAAATATATCCGGCGGTGGGTCCAGCGCTCATTGGTACGACCCGTTTGGACACATGAGCACGATCGCGCTCCAGTTCACGTTGGAGCCTGGCCTGAGAGCTTACATCTCCCAAAAGATCGAGCGTATCCCTCACGATGGCGACACAACCCAGATCAACGAGTCCTATGTTGAGGATGTGGGTGTCTGGCGGGCCGGCAAACAGTATTTGCCATTCGGGCAACAGCGGATACTCCGGGAAAGCGTCCTAGCCGTGCGCTCAGACACAGACCTGTTCTTACGCGTCCTCCCCTTGCACGTGGCGGCTTGCGATGGCGGACGAGGCCATCAGCGGGGCATTGTTGGGAGAATTGGAGGCGGCGCAACCGGCATAAGTTTCGCCTTTGGCCAGCATTTTGGAATTTCGGGGACCTCTTTGACGCAAGCCCGTCTTCCCGAGGACTCTCCGGGCATCGGCCACGGTTATGACCGGCTTTTGGGTGTTGATGCGAAGCGCAAGGTGGGGGTCGTCGCCTTTGCCGGGGAGTATGTCCTGCTGCGCGGCGGGGAACTTGGGGCTCCCGACAAGGATGTACTCGACATCACGGCGACCTTGGCCCCATCCCTTACGCGCTCCGTCACGCTGGGGTATAGCATAGCCACGGCCCCAGGAATCCAGAGCATGCGATTGCAGGGAAGCTTTTTGGTCGCCCAAAGCGTTTGGGCGGAGCCGTGGATTCGAACTCGCAACGGAAAGATGTTCGACACCGGCTTCACATTGCGAGTTAGACTGTAGCCGTGCGACCCCCCGTCGTTCTAGCCGTCACCGTTTTTGGCGCGATCCTGGCTCTGGTCGGGATTGTGGTGGGCCAGGTCGCGCTCGTTATTTTGGGAGTCGTCTTGGCAGTTTTCGTATGGGGGATCAGGGCAATGAGCGCCACCCAGGCGCGAGTTGACGACTCGGTCGATCATCTCAGCCCGGAGAGCCGAATTCTTGTCCGGCCGTTGAAGTTAATTTACAACGAGATGCAGGAAGCTTCCAAAAGCAAGGCTGAAAGCATTTCTCCTTATCTCACAGAACAGGCTCTGGCAGAGTCAAAGAGGCTTCTTGACCAAAGCGTGGCAGCGTTGCTTCTTCGTGATAAGTTGGTCCGCGGAGGACGGGGGCGGTATGAAGCCAATAAAAGTATTGGGGACCTGCAGATACGCTTGGATTCCTCGACTACGGAGGAGGAAAAGGCTTCCTTGAAAAGTGCCTTACAGGCCCGCCAGCAAGAAGTCGCCCATTACGATTCGTTGCTGCCCGGCATTTCCAAGATAGAGTCCTCTGTTAAGCAAGCTGAGGCGGCGATGGCTGAGATGCGAGCGAGGATGATAGCTTCTGCTCCCAGTGGCATAGCCGAGCAGGGAAGCGATCCATTACGGGAAGCTGTGGGACGAATGCAGGCCCTCAGTTCGAGCCTTAGCGAAGCCCAAGAGATGCTGCAGCGCTAGATTCGGCGCTGGGGCCAAAAGAGCCTGGCCAGCAACTCCTTAAACCGACCCGTTATTCCTTTGAGCGGGGCTTCCTTCCACGCCGCCAGGGGTCTGGGTTCTACGCCCTGCCAGAGAAGGGCGGCTATCCCTTCTTGAATGCACTCTGGCTCGTGATCAAATTGACCGCGCCAAGTGCAAGAGAAACACTCTTCGTTAGAGGCCACGTTGATCGCGCCACACAGCGGACAGCGCATCAGGTTATCGATGACCGACCGACGGGACTCGTTCTTTTCCATGACTTCTATAGGGATTGGTTGGCTGGACTCCATTGATGTTCCATGGGATTCCCTGGGTTAAGCCGTAAATCGTAAATCGCAAATCGTAAATCGTAAATCGACGGAGGGGAGTTCACGCGGCGGGCGCGGGGGTTGGCGGAGGGACGCGGTGGGGAATTTCACGCAGAGTCGCAGGGTACGCGGAGGGCGAAAGTCTTAGTACACTACTGCGGCCCATGTCCGTCGAAGGCGTTCCACGAGACTCAGAAAGAGATAAGCGTCGTGCAACGGCTTTATCGCTGGGCTTTAACGCGCTCCAATCTCTTCTCAAGATTGGCGCGGCGGTTGTCACAGGTTCAGTTAGCGTTCTGTCAGAAGCCGTGCATTCCTCTACCGACGTGGTGGCTTCCCTGATGGCCTTCGCTGGGGTACGGGCAGCCTCAGCCCCTCCGGACGAGGAGCACCCTTACGGCCACGGAAAGATCGAGTCTCTCGCCGGCTTTGGCGAATCAATCCTGCTTTTTTGCATCGTCATTTACATTTGCGCCGAGTCAGTCACCCGGCTTCTTCATAGGCCCCAACTAGAAAAGCTGGACCTCGGGCTCGTCGTCATGACTATAAGCGCAATTGGATGCCTCATGGTTTCGCGGTACGTGAACAATGTAGCCAAGAAGACGAAATCTGTTGCTCTGAAGTCAAACGGCCGGCATCTGCTGGCTGATTTTGTGACCAGCCTTGGGGTCCTTGCGGCGCTTGCCGGAACCAAGATTACCGGTTGGGCTTGGCTGGATCCGGTCATCGCGATCGTTCTTGCCCTTTGGATGTGTTACGGGGCGTGGACAACGGCGCAGGAGGCCTTTCAGCATCTCATCGATCGCAGACTAGAAGATGACGAACTCGCCGGCATCCAAAGGTTGGTTGAAGAGAACCAGGAGGTCCTCGGATATCACCGCCTGCGCTCCCGGCTCTCGGGGGATATGCGATACGTTGATATGCACATTGTGTTGCCAAGCAGTTACACGCTGGTGCAGGCTCACGCTGTGGCTGACGATCTGGAGAAGAAAATCGCAGTTGAGTTGGCGCCGGCCCAAGTTGTGATCCACGTAGATCCGTATGACGAAATCAAGGCCCTGCACGAAGACCGACTCAGCCGAAAAACAGACCCTCGGCTACGGGAACCGGATAAGGGACGTTGACTCCTAGCCAGTACGAGAGAGCCTTCTCAAGCGCCTTCATAAATTCGGCGTAGTCCACAGGTTTTCTGACGTAACCGTTCGCCCCGGATTCGTAAGCGCTGGCGAGGAGCGCCTCGTCCGTGGATGAAGTGAGCATTACAATCGGCATCATCCGCGTTCGGCGATCGCCGCGGATCGCTTTGAGCACTTCCGGCCCAGACACCTGGGGAAGACTTTGGTCGAGAAACACCAGCTTTAACCGAGGCACGATTTGCTCGAAGTTCGCTCCGTGGACAAGTTCCAGCGCTTCGGGGCCGCTCCTTGCTACTATCAATTCGGCTCGGGCGGTGGTGCGCTCCAAGGCTCGGCGGACCATGACTTCGTCATCAGGATCGTCCTCTACGAGTAACACCAGTGGCAGTTCAGTATCCATGCAGTTGCTTCTACGACATTCCTTTGGACTCAGGTTGCCCCAATTTAGAGCCCGAATGCTAGGTTAAATTTCTGTCCGGGTTCCATAATGGTCCGCAAAAGAGCCTACAGCGGCTTCTAAACCCCCTGAATATCTTTGAGGTCCCAAGTTCTATAAAGCTCACGTTCGGTGGGCGGGAGAATGAAAAATGTTGAGATGGGCCGTTATTTTTCTCGTAGTCGCCTTGGTCGCCGCAGTTTTAGGTTTTGGCGGAATCGCCGGAACGGCGGCTCATATCGCGGTCGTCCTATTCTGGGTGTTCGTTGCGATCGCCGTTGTGATGTTCCTGTTTGGAGCGATCGGCGGCCGGTCAACTTTGCCGTAAGCGACTACGTAGCAAGGACGATTTGAGGCCAGGGATGGCCTTCAGGTAAGTTTCTTGGTCGTGGTGGACGAGCACTATCGCTATGAGAGAATTGAATGGCGAGAATGCGCTCCGATCATCACGACCGAGCGCTTGGTTTTGAGGCTTTCTGACGCTGACGATGTCGACAACGTCCTCGATTATTACGACCGTCAGCGCGAGCATTTCAAGCCGTGGTTTCCCGACAGTGCATTGAATTTGACGCGCGAGATGGTCCTTCGGGCGGTTGACGAAAAGCGCCTGATGGCGAGGGAAGACCGTAACTATAAGTTTCATGCCTTCCTTCGATCCGAACCGCGCCAAGTTGTAGGGCAATGCAGCGTTGCCGACGTTCGCCGTGGTGCGATTCAGCAGTCGGTGATCGGCTACGCATTAGCCGCCGAGTGCCAAGGAAAGGGATTGATGACCGAGGCGGTCCGAGCAGCCGTCAAGTTTGCCTTTGACGACCTCGATTTACATCGGTTGGAAGGCAGCTACATGCCTAACAACACAAAGTCCGGTTCAATTCTCGCTGCCTGCGGTTTTGTGCAGGAGGGTTTGTTTAAGGATTATCTACTCCTCAACGGTGAGTGGCGAGATCACGTGGTGACTTCGCTTCGGAATCCTAACTGGCGAGGAACTGGCCGCGTCATGAATCAAGATTGAGCGCGGATTTGGCGGCCGATTCGCCGGCGACAAACCCGGATGCAAACGCGGCCTGCAGGTTGTAGCCGCCCACGTCTCCCGCGATGTCCAGAACTTCCCCGCACAGATAGAGCCCTTGGACCTTCAGAGAAGCCATCGTATGCGGATCGACTTCGTTCAGTGATACGCCGCCAGCTACCACCTCCCCCTTTTCTAGCGGAACGGCCCGCACCCTACCAAGCGGCCATTGTTTAAGATTCGCAACGAGTCGGTTTCTGGACTTCTTATCCAACTGCCCACTTGGCGTAGCACCGTCGACCCCTGCATCGTCCATGAGGTGGACGGAAAGTCGGCTGGGCATGATATCCGCCACGACCGCGCTGATAGCCTTCTTAGGGTTTTCCTTGCACCATTCGACAATGTCTTGCGTGAGCGCTTCATGGCTCCGGTCAGGAGTCAAGTCTGCGTCCAGCGACACCTCTCCTTCGGAAAATCTCTCCGCCACAACCCGGCTGATACCCAAGACGGTGGGACCTGAGACGCCAAGGTGTGTGAAGAGCATGTCGCCTCGCCAGCGGGCGATCTCCTTTGCGTTTAGTCGAGCTTTGAGAACGCAGTCTCGCAAGGCGACTCCGGATCTGTCTGCTGCCGGGGTTTCCAAGTATATGGGAGCGAGGGCAGCATGCACTTTCTGGATCGTATGTCCGAGGTCCTTCGCCCATTTCCATCCATCGCCGGTGGTCCCGCTGTTCGGGTAGGAGCTTCCGCCGACACTGAGGACCACTTGGCTAGCCATAATCGCTTCTCCGCTAACGATTACGGACTTGATCCGGCCGTTTTGGGCTTCCATGCCGCCTACGGGCGCCTCGAGCCGAACGGAAACACTGGCATCGTCCAAATATCCCTTCAATATCGCGACGACGTCCTTTGCGGTTTGATGGACCGGGAAGATGCGGCCGTCCGGGCGGGTGTAAACCTCAAGCCCCTTCGTCGTCAACATTTCGATGATCTGCTTGTTTGTGAAGCGGTAGCAGGCTGGGCGGAGAAAGCGGGCTTCGTTGGGGCGGAAGCCACGGAGGACATCCTGGATTTCTCCATCATGGGTGATGTTGCATTTACCGCCCCCAGATATGAGGATTTTTGTGCCTAGCCGCGCGGTCTTTTCCAGTAGCAGTACCTCGGCGCCAAGTTGGCCGGCACGCCACGCCGCAATGATCCCGGCTGCGCCTCCACCAACCACAACGACATCAGGCATCTCCCTAGTTTAGGCTTACAGGCGCTAGACTATGAAGTGTGCGTTGTTTCTTTGCATTTGTAATGTGTTGCCTTGCTCTCCCCGGCTGCTCACACAAGAAGGCTGTTCAAGCCGCCAGCTTGGTTGGGAGTTGGTCAGTGGTGGCGCCTATGCCGGAGGCGGTTGCGTTTGCGGGTGATGGCAGCTACCAGGAGCAGGACATAGACAGCAAGATGCGATTTGGCTCCTATATCATCCAAGGAAACAAACTCGTCATGCATCCAGCGGTTGAAAGCGAGGGTTACGAAGACCAGACTTTCGAGATGATCTGGATGGGGCCGGACAAGCTTAACTTGAAGCCGGTCCCACCTGCAGAGGTCAAAGACAAGATCGCGCCAGAAATGCTTGACGCGATGACCTTCCGCATGAGACGCCAAGGTCCGGCCGAAAAGCTAGACAAAGACGCCGTGGTCTCCGCAATGGACCCACAAGGAAATCATAAGAGAACGGAGCCGCTCAATGATGCGCAAACGTGTGTTTCGAACGTGAAGCAAATTTCGATGGGAATGCTGATGTACGCCCAGGACTATGATGAGGTTTATCCATCGACGGAATGGCAAAGCAAGCTCATGCCCTACGTCCGACAGGCTGAGATTTTTGACTGCCCGACGGTGAAGCGACAAGGCGGGTCGGGGGGGTATGCGTTTAACGAGGCTTTGACGGGCGTGAACATGAGCAAAATCGCAGATCCGTCCTCGCAGATCTCAATCTTCGAAACAGCGGTCTTGCAGACCAGCTTGGTTGCGAGCCCAATCAATGGCGGCAAAGCTGGGCGGCACTCCGATGGCGATACCGTCGGCTACGCCGATGGGCACGTAAAGGTCGTTCCTTGACCCTACATTTTTGGATCGTTCACCACGCCGGCAAAGAGGATCGTTCTTGTCGAGTTGTGGATGATCAGGAAAGCGAACGGTCTGTCCGCGACGAACTCCGGGGCCTTCATCCGAATGGCGAGAGTTCGGACCATGACTCCGGTCACCGCCGCAGCTTTTGTTCCCTCTTCATCGACTTTGATAAACGTCTTGTGGATCACTTGGTCGATCGCGCCGTCTCCAAACTGCGGAGAGATACCAGAGAAATCTGCGTTCTTGAATAGGGAGGCCATGCCCATTTGAGACAACGGCCCTTCAAGCTGATACTGGTCGGAGAATTTGAACTTTGGCACGGTCACGGGAAGATCGCCTTCCGATGACATGTGGCCCAGAAGCGCGGAGACGCTGGAAGGATTTAGGGATCGAAGAAGGGCTCCCGCATCTCTTCCCTTTTCTGGGAGCATCAAAACCATGCTGAAATCTCCGCCTTGATACTCCAACCGAATGGCCCGGAGGGTGGCATTGTTGGCGTAGGCTATCGCCGCTTTGAGGTGCATCATGGGAACGCTGGCCGTGGCGCCGCTCAATTTGTGGAAGTCTTGTTTTCGAGTCTCTTTCGGATCGAACTGGTGCTGCCACTTGCCGTCGAAGGCGATGGCGTTGATGAGGACGAGCCGAATGGCAGGGCATAGGCTATCGATCACTTTGTTGATTCGATGCTTGGTCTTTTCGTCGACCCAAGAATTCATCTGTTGCACCGAAGTCTTATCGGGTACAAACGCGTGCAAATCGGCCTGGAAGCTCTGCTGCAAGTGGGCGGCGAAGACTGGGTTGGGCTTGAGCTTCTTGAAAAGCCAAGCCGAGTTGGCAATTTGGAGCGGCTGGCCAGAGACCGAGAGTAGGGAATGAGACAGAGCCGCGCTGCCGTCTTCGATTTGACCGAGTTTGAGGCCTGGAGCGAGTGAAGTAAGGAGGCTGCCCTGGTCCTTGCCGACCAGGCCTGGTGCAACCATCGACATCGCGGTGCTGACGCTGTATGGCGAGATCAGGACATTTTTGTTGTTCGAAGTCCCGATCTTGTTCAGCAGGCGGAAAGCAAATGCGTTGATTGAGTCAGCGACCGCCTGGCTTGATGCGGACGATTTTGAATGCGTTTTTTGCGTGGGTGCCTCTGCTTTTCGAAAACCAAGAAGGGCCAGACAAGCGGTGGAAAGCAACATCATAACGGGTACCCCTTGAAGTCAAACGAGTGGCGGACGGTTCACGCTTCAGTCTTTAAAATTTCTTGGACCACGCGCTCAGCGCTTTCGAGGGCCCCTTCGATGAAACCAGTCCACATGGCGGTGTGCTCGCCGGCGAAGTGGATGCGCTTGACGGGCGGAGCGATGTGCTCCATGTGCTCCAACACGTAGCCAGGCGAAAGGTGAGAGAATCCGCCTTGAGCATATGGGTCGTTCGGCCAGAGGTGGGCCCATCCACGCTTAAAATGTCGTGGGGCCTCTTTGTGAAGCTTGGCGAGTTCATAGACCCCGGCGTTTACTGGATCGCCCATGCGGGTCCATTCCATGGCTCGCTCGCCGCATATGTAGGCGCAGAGCACGGGCGCCTCGCACGCTTCCACCCACGTTTGCTGCAACGGCCCATCGGTGAGGACGCTTCCGCCCCATTCTTCACCTTCCCACCATGCGGTGTCGAACTCCCAAAGGATCTTGATCGTGCGTCCCATCTTGCAGGCTTCAATGGCGCACCTCTTGGCGACGGGCAATGCGGGATCGAAGGCCACGCGTTCGAGAGCCGGGGGGGGCAAGGTGAGGATCACGTGATCGACTCGGGCTCTTGACCTCTCAAACTCCAAGCTCACTCCAAGCGGGTCTTGGCTAATGCGTTTAAGCGCTGAACCGAGCAAAGGCTCTGCGCGAAGGGACCCAAGCATCTTTTCGCAAAGTCCGCTGAATCCGCCTGGAACACGATAAGCACTCATCACATCGCCGTCTCTTTCGAGATAGTGGATGTAGCCGGCCAGCCAACCCAAGAGCCCAATTTCGCCGGGGTCGTCCCCCTCGTCGGATCGATATTTAGCGGTCACGTACCAGAGGCCCCGGTCCGTTTGGGTGTGCTCATTAAGGAAGTCGGCGAGGGTCCTCTTATCCCAAGCGGCCTTGTGACAATTTTTCCAAGGCGGGGTGCTGAGATCTCGACAAAGTTCCCTCGCTGCAGCCTCGACGCGTAAATCATCCTCCAATGCATCGTTCCAGATATGGGCTTCCGAACTGATGCTGCCTTTGTAGTGGAGCTTCTTTGGCCACGGCTCTGGCTGGATGCCTTCTAGTTCGAACTCGGCCAGGAGGTTGAGGCATCGGAAATGGTCTGAATCGATCCATTCCCCGCCAGCTTCGTAGTGGACGCCGTTTCCTTCATCGATCGTCTGGAGCCTGCCGCCAACACGGCCTCGGGCTTCAAAGAGCTGGACATTAAAGCCGGCTTTCTCCAGCAGCATCGCGGTGCGAAGACCGGATATCCCAAGACCCACGATTCCTATCTTCAAGTCCGGTCCTTCTTAGCCCTGTGGGCGGCTCGGGCAGCGAAATCGACGCCGAGGAGGAGGGTAAGGACAGCAATGCTTAGATAGATAAGCGCCAATGGGGCGCGCAGGTAATCGAGCAGTATGGCGATCCCCAGAACTGCAAAGGCTAAAGCCATGATGTAGGCGCTCACGCCGCGCGTCTTGAATCTGAGACTTGAAACGACCGCCATGACTGCGCAAATGACCACTCCACCAAGCAGAGCTGGATTAATGGGACTGTCATTCATGGTGTAATAGCCGTGCTTCGCATGGCGGCTTGGACATCATTTTGACTGGAAACTGAAATAAGGGCAGCTTGTCCTTGTTCAGGTTCGAAATTCAAGTCGTCGGTTCTCGTGATGACGGACATCCGTCGGCTTCTGGCCAGGAGCTTGACGGGCGCACCGACGCTTTGGTCCAGGATCACCGCTTCAAAGGCGTCGTGGAATTGGAGCAAGCCGAGCGCACTGATGGAATCTTCGGCGGCGATGCCAGAGAATCGCACGTTGCCTTCTTGGCGGCAGGCCTCCAAAGCGATTAGAGCGCCGCTGATTTGGAACTCCTGGAGGGGCCGGCGCAGGCGGAGGAAGTAGAAGTCCAAGTGCTCCCGTCCGATTGCGCTCAGTATCTCAATTAAGTGGGCTTGGACTAGATCGTGAGCCTGCTGCTCATCCTGGGCGCGCTCGATGTCGCTGGAGCCGATGGCCATCAACGTTGACTTTGTCCCGCGCATGTGTCCGCCCCACAGAGCTGGGCTAGAGGTGATGTCGATTACCGTTTGGGCTTCCAGTGCCGCTTCAACGAGCTCACAGGGACTTGTCGAGTTGGTTGCATCATTTGGCGAAGTGAGGCTCAGCCACTTCGCTGGGAATATCTCGTTCGTCCGTCCCTGCAGGCCGCCCGTCACCGGGTAAGAGGGTACCTGTGAGGAACGTCGCCAACCAATTTTGGAGTGCGGCGCTAAAGCACCGCACTCCAAATTGGCCTCCGAAGGTATTCAACGCCTCAGTATCTGATCGACCAGGGCGAAGACAAAGACGCCAATGGAGACGAAGCCGTTGAGTGTGAAGAAGGCGAGGTTGACGTTGCTCAAATCGTCATGCTTGACGAGGCTTTGCTCGTAGATGAGCAGACCTCCGGCGAAGGCGACGCCCCCGTAGTAGATCGGACCGGCCGAAAGCAATGCTCCCCCGTAGAGCAAGAGGATCACCGCATCGATGTGGCAGAGACGGCTGATGGCCAGTGCCTTCTTCTTTCCCAGTCTCTCGGGCAAAGAGTAAAGCTTGTGCTCTTTATCGAAGTCCACGTCTTGCCAGCGCAGCCCGAATAGCTCGCCCTTGCGCAG
>JANYLD010000071.1 GCA_025363835.1 Armatimonadota bacterium | reverse complement strand
TGGGTCCGTGCGGTGTTGGATAAAGCCTCTCAACCGATTCTGGCCCTAGCTTGCGAATCGCATCGCCCAACTCTTTGCCGCTCGCCCTCACAGCTGCCGCACACTCAGATCGCTTCTCAAATACATTATTTTCCTGCACGGGAGGGTCACCCTTGAACATCGCAGCCATCATCCGGTTCACGCTCACGCACTCTGCCCCAAGCTGCAATGCATTGCGGGTCTCGACGGACCCACGAACGGAAGGCGCCCAGCCAACCTTGTCCTCTCGCGTCTTCTCGATCCAAAAAGCCAGGGAATCGGCCGCATTCTCAGTTGCCCAAGCCTGCCACTCAAACATCGTCATCGTCTGCGGTCCATCTGCCACGGAACTCATTAATTCATCTCTCCTACCAAAAGCTGATTCTCATCCTAGCATGAGACAACACTACTACGAGGGGAACCTTGGCGTTCTCTCCGGGTCAACCTACATATGCCCGAGCCAGCTTCCGCGCACGAACCCTATTACGGGTCGGCCGCCCCTTTGGTGCCGGCTAGCGGTGACCTTCCCGCAGTCGCCAGTGCGGCTGCGGCCTGCGAAGCATGTCACCTTTGGCTTTGCGGAACCCAGACGGTGTTTGGTGAGGGTCCGGCAGATGCACGCATCATGATGATTGGCGAGCAACCGGGCGACAAAGAAGACCTGGCCGCCCACCCATTTGTCGGCCCCGCGGGCGCTGTCTTGGACGCGGCTTTGGAAGAGGCCGGTATCGACCGAAAGACCGTGTATCTGACAAATGCGGTGAAGCATTTCAAGTGGGAAGCGGGCGGAGTGGGGAAGCGCATTCACAGCAAACCGAACCGAAAAGAAGTCTTCGCCTGCAAGCCTTGGCTTGACGCGGAGATCGCGCTTGTGAAACCAGATGCGATCGTGCTGCTCGGGACAACGGCGGCTCAATCAATGCTTGGCCCTTCATTCAAACTTAGCCAGCACCGGGCGGAATTCCTCCCGTTTTCCGTCGCGCCTTTTGTCCTCGCCACGATCCACCCTTCGGCAGTCCTCCGCATGCCGGATCGGGAGAAGAGGCATCAAATGCGTGATGAGTTCGTTCGCGATTTGAAGCTGGTGGCGAGGATGTTGGAAGAGTCCCCGAAGCGGCCGAGAGCGAAACTTGCTTTAGACGCGGTTTCGCTTTCGGCGAAGGGCTTCGGAAAGATCGATGCAACGATGGAGCCGTAGTGATGCGGCGGCCCGTTGTCAGGCCGCCGCACCTTTCTAACTACGGAACAACCGTGATCGTCTTGACAGGCGTCGTGTCACCGAAGAACCCGGTCCAGAAGCTAGCCGTTCGATACATCTGCCATTCCATCTTATAGGTCCCTGGTGTCCCAGGAGCCGTCGCGGCAAACAGGAAAGTGGTGCTGCCGCCGGGCAGAACCGATCCATTAACCGGCACGCCGGTCACGCCCCACGTTGGCATGCCCGTCACCGGTCTCAGCGAGTAGCCGCCGGCCGCGCTCCAAGTGTTGGTGCCCACGTTCTTCATGCTCACTTGCACCCAGAACTGCTGGCCCGCCTTAACCGTCGTGCTCGTTGCCTGCGACAAGAATCGGGCCGCATGAGCCTTCTTGAGAACCGGCTCAATCACGTTTGTAGAGGCCTCGCCAAAGGCGCCCGCGCCGCTTCTCATCTGCCACTGGAAGTTGAAGTTTCCGGCAATGCCCGGTGCGTACACAGTGAACTTGAAGACCTTGGTGTCTCCCGGATTGATCGTCTCCGTAGCGCCAAGCGAGACGGTGCTCAATCCCCAAGTGCTGTCAAGCTCGGGATTCATGCTTCCGAGCTTAAAGCCCGTCGCCTTCGTCCACGGAGTGCTCCCCGTGTTCTTAAAGGAAACGGTGACGTAGTAGGTCTGTCCGGAAGCCATGCTCGAAGCAATCGTCTGACCGACAAACTGCGAGTCCAGTGGCGGCCGCGTTCCGCTGGTCGGGCTGTACTTGACCACGTTGAAGTCGTCCGTTCCCTCTGGCCCCACCGACGTTCCCCCAACATAGATGTTGCCGGACGAGTCCAGACCGAGGTTCGTGAACGTATCCAGGAGCCGCCATCCGCCGTCGTAAATCGCAGCGCCATTGCGGAATACGTCGCCGGAGTCCGGCCAAAGCGGCTGCCCGGTGCTATTGCTCACTCTGAGCACAAAGTAGTCCCGAGAAGTGTTGCTGTTCCAAGTGTCTCCGCCGAGAACAACATTCCCCGAGGCGTCGAGCGCAATGCGCTTGCCCAACGTATATTGGCCTTGAGGATCAGCCCACAACGTTGTCCACACCGGCGTACCCGCGCCGGTTAGCTTCGCAACCACCGCGCGGTACGTTGTGGGAGAAATGGTGAGACCACCGTTCAAGGTTGAACCGCCTACCAGAACGTTGCCTGAGCTGTCCAACGCAAGGTCGCGCATCTCAGAAGTGGCCTCGAGGCCGGGAATCGTCGTGTTCCAAAGGGTCGTTCCGGTCGTATCGAGCTTCCACACAGACGCCGAATTTCCTTCTATGAGGGCGTAGACATCACTCGCACTGTCGGTCACCAAGCCAAGCGGCCGCTGGTGGTTCCAAAGTGGCCCGCTTTCCTGGAACCAAGTAGGAGCGCCGGCAGCAGAGAATTGCAGCACGATCGCATCCGTTCCAGAACCGCTAACGCTATGGTACAGCGCGATATACACAACGCCATCTGGAGCGACCGCGATGTCCATCGGGATATAGCTTGAAGACGGAAGTGGCGAATTCCAAACGCCAGACCAAACAAGGTTTCCAGACGGGTCGAGCTTGCAAACGTCGATCCTATTGGACCCGCTCCCGCTCAGGCCCACCAAATATGTATTGCCGGCCGCGTCTATACGAATGGAATGCGGCGGATCGATCTCGCTAAAAGTGCTCGAGTCAAAGATCGGAAACTTACCTTTGAAATCGGTCTGCGTGCTCTGCCACAGCAGGGCGCCCGCTCCGCTGAAACGGCGAAGAGTCACCCCGGTCGTACCAAGCTTTGTCTCGGCAACGACGACGCCGCCGGCAGGATGGATCTCCACATCCTGTGCGTTAAATCCAAAGTGCTGACTCCATAGGACCGTTCCATTCGAATCGAACTTGGCTAGCAATCCCGGCCCGGCTAGAAATGGGTTGACGCCTTGGATGCCGGCCACATAAGTGTTGCCACTTGCATCGGTTGCCGTGCTGTTTAACAACTTCAGCCGAATCCGCAGGAGCATTTTCCGCACTCCAAACCTTAGCGCCGGTGGTGTCAACCTTGTAAAGGGCGAGGCCAAGCACGCCAGTCCCTATGGCAGTCGATGGACCCGTTTCACCAAATCCAACGACGCCCCCTGACGCAAGTGAAACACTCGCAAATCTCGTGATGCCAAGTGGCGTAGTGTCCTCAACGAGCCACTGGCGGACGCCTGAAGAGTCCATGAGCGCCATAAATCCATGTTTGCCAGTTGCAGTAAAGTCATATCCGACATAGTAGAGATTTCCCGAAGCGTCGTAGGTCGCCGCTTGTCCAGCACCCGATGGTGGCTGGAGCGCTGTGTGCCACTGGACGACGCCGTTTGGCATAAGCTGAATAACGTCGCCGGTGCCTATCACGAGACCCACTTGTCCGCTTGGGCCAACCGCGAAACCGGGCGCGTTCTCTTCCGGAAGGTCGGTGTCGTAAACAAGCGTTCCTGACAAGTCGTACTTAAGCACGCGAGAACCGTTATTGCCGGTGTTCTCATCGTCGTAGCCAAGATCGAGATACGTCAGGCCGGACGGGTCTGCCGCAACTTGCACGGGCGTGTTCGTAGTCCCGACGATGGTGATAACGTGGTCCCATTTTAATGTGCCCGCGTCGGTGTATTGGGCAACGAATCGGTTTTGCCCAAGGGCGCCCACCAGCGTAATGCCTTGCGCATTGTCCAATATCCCGAGGCCCTGTGCGCCTCCGGACGACGAGTAGACTTTGGTCGTTAGAAGCGTTCCGGCCGGTGAATACCGCACATAGCCGGCTTCACTGAAAGTTCCGAGGCTGCTGCCCCAGTACGCGGCGAGTGCATCTCCGTTCGCCGCAAGGGCAACACTGGTGAACTCGATCCCTTGGCTGTAAACCGGCGGTGAAGGGTTGCCCGACGTATCGTATCGAAGCAAGGCCGTGCCCACTCCGTTGTTATCTTCGGGACTGCGTGTCACCCTGGCTGTCACCACCACCCAGGCATTGCTCACAGCGATATCGGTCGGTCCCGCGAATGGCCCCGTCGCGAAATGACGGACCCACAAGGGATTGCCGGAGCTGTCGTAACGGCTGATTTCTATAGTGCCGTATCCAATGGTGCCAAGAGTATAAAAGCTGCCGTCCGGTCCGTGGACCATCTTAAACGCGCTCTCAGCGACGGGCAATTGAAAAGACTTGTAGCTTGACCAAACTTGCGCGGATTGGGCGCAGGCCAAGACCTGTATGACAACGAGCAGCAGTACAGCCGTTAGGCCGCGTACGAAATACTTCACGGGCTCTCCTCAAGAAATCAAAATAGGTAAACGCGTATAGTCTACGACATATCAGGCAATTTTGCGCACTTTGTTTGCCGACCATGGTTGGTCACCGGAATGAACTATTAATGTCCGCCCACCCATATGGAGTGCGGCGACCCGGCGCCGCTTTTCCCAGTTTCGTTGGGCTATCGCAAGTTTAAGAGACATGGGAAAAGCGGCGCCGGGTCGCCGCACTCCATGTTTACGGAACGACTGTGATCGTTTTGACCGGCGTCATGTCACCGAAGAAGACGGTGAAGAAGCTAGCTAAGCCTCCAAAATTCGAAGAAATCGGAAGTGAGAATGGCTCTACACGATATGGAGTGCGGTGTCTTTAGCGCCGCTTTAACCGAGGGCTTTAGCGCGACAACTATCCCGCTCTCCTTTTGACGGACCATGGTGCGAGCACATCTCGCTAATGAATGCAAGGTCACCACCTATTCCGCTGCTGACCGGTGGCGGCGCAACGCTTTCGATGCGCCGATGCATCTCTGGAGCCTCAAGAGCATCATGTCTCGTTGAAGTTTGTCTAATACGTGGCCACGGAAAGAAGAGTCGTCGCTCGCTAGAGAAGCAACGGCAGCAAGAGAAGAAGCATCGAATTCGTGAGAAGCCATGTTCGGTCCCCTTAGCGAGAGAGCGTTTAGGGCTCGATCGGAGAGGTCCGACAAGCGGCTTCCATAGCCTTTTTCTCCGAGCACGACGAGCCCGGCGCCGCCAACGGCTCGGACCTCATCGTTTTCGCCTTCCTCAAACGCACGCTTGAAGATCGGTTTAGCGCGAGCATCGCCAATGCTGGCAAGCGAATAAAGAGCGAGAATCCGCTCGTAGGGATCTCGACTCTGATAGTGCCTCATAAGCTCTGGCACGTAGGCGGTAGCCCGAGAACGGCCGGAGATCGAAATAGCAGAATACGAAACCGTGAGGTTCGGATCTCTCATCAAGGCAACGACTACGTCCGGCCGATCCCTAGCTAATTGCGCGAGAGCCACGCGCGCGTAATCGTCGGAAGTCCGGCAGGTGCAATACATGGGGCCGACGTATTTGCCCGCGATTAGTCTCGCTGGGGCCTCAAATCCAGTCAAGGCAACAACCTTTTCTAAGACCAGGGGATATTCATCCCCGTAGATCAGCAAGAGCACAGCAACGCCAACGCCCGCCAAGATGTCACGCTGAACCCAGGCGCGATCGACTTCGGATCGATCCAACGGGGGCAACAGGTCGTCCGCTCCCTCGACATCGAATGTGC
>JANYLD010000084.1 GCA_025363835.1 Armatimonadota bacterium | reverse complement strand
CGATCGTCTGCAAAAGCGCGAGCAAGAAGCACGCGCACTCCCAAATAGTCCTAGATCAACATCGCGCTCGCTTCGGGAGGGGCGTCGCTCACGAGCGTCGCCCGCGACTCGGAGTCCCGGGTTAAGAACAAAGCCTGGTCGGCGACCTGGTTGATCTCTTCGATGTGGGAGATCACCAACACCTGCCGGAAGCGTCCTTTAAGAGAAGCCAATCGGTCTAAGACGCTTTGCCGACGTTCCATATCGAGCGCTCCAAACACCTCGTCCAAAACGAACAAGGTCATCGGGCGTCCGTTTCGTTCTTGAATGAGTTCGCTTAGGGCTAAACGGAGGCCGAGGTCCACGACGTCCTCTTCGCCACCGGAAATCACTTGCTTGGCCACGCCGTCCTCTACAACAGTCGGTTCAAAGTCTTTGTTCAGTTCCAGGGTGGAGTAACGGCCATTCGTCAGCAGGTTCAAATTCTCGCTCGCCCTGGCAGCCAGGTCTGGGCCAATGGTTCGATTTAACGCTTCTCGGAGGCTCCGCATTTCCCGGGCCACCACGTCGTAGGCGGTCACCCCTTTGCGGGTTTCTTCCAACTCTAAAGCGCGGGCCTTGTGCTCCTCGATCCTGGACAAGGCGGAGGCGAGGGCGGCTTCAGCGTACTTGGCCATGTCCCGGGAGCCCTTCAAACAGGATTGCACGTCGCGCAACTGGCTTTGTACGGCGTGGTGGGCGGCGATGGCGGCGCCGGCCTCATCGAGTTTCTCAAACGGGAGCTTGGTTCTCTCGGCTTCGAGCGCCTTGTATTGCGCTCTTGCCTTTTCCAAGTTTGCGGTGGCCGCCGCATGGTCCTTTTCGCGATCCGCAAGCCTTTCCTCACATCCTTGGAGGGCCATGAAGCGCAAGTGGCCGGGGCACAGGGCTTCCAGGGATTTCGTCAGCGTTTCGTGCTTTTTGGCATCGTAGATCAATTGTTTGTTGGCAAAGGTGGCCTCGATCTTGGCCGCTGCCTCCGCCTTCTTGGCTCGCTCGCTCAGGAGCACCTTGGCCTTTTCGTAGGTCAATGCGGCGGCGTCTCGGGTGGACCGCAACTTATCCGCATTCTCCCTGGCGGCCGCTAGCTCCTTATTTGCCATTGCAAGTGGCGCAGGTTCTCGCACTAGCGATGTGAGAGCCTCCTGTGCTTTCGCATGAGTAGCCTCGTTCCTCTCCAACTCCGCCTTCGCCCGGTCCAAAGATGGCGCCGAGCCCTTAGCAACCGGCTGGCCGCATTCGGGGCATACGCCTTTCGCGACCATCTCCTCGCAGCGCTTCAGGCCAGCGGCGGCCTGATCGCAATGCGCTTTCGCCCCCGCCGCTGCCTTCTCCGCTTCTGTCCGCTGCTTGTTCCAAGCAGTCTCCAATTCTCGAACTCTCGTCTCAGTCCGAGCTAAAGCCTCAGAAGCCCCAAGGAAATCCCGCTCGGCCACGGCCAAATCGACAACCTTGAGTTCCCTCAGGCGATCATCAAACTCCAATATCTCGCAGCGCAAAGCCTTCGCTTCAGCCTGTAGACGCTCTAAATTCTTGTCTTCTTCCCGCCGCCGCTCCCACTCTTTGCCTTCGATCTCCAGTCGTCTGAACTCCTGTTCCTTGGGCTCCAATGTCCGCAGCTCGGCAACGTCCTTTTGCGCGGTCTCCAGGGCGGTTTTGGTCAGCTTCACCGCCTCCTTAAGCCCATTCGCTTCGCCCCCAATCTCTTTCATCTCGTTGGAGAGGGTCTGATACTGCTCGGCCTTCTTTCGTAATTCTTCGACCGGGCCAATCGCCTTCTCCAGCTCTTTCAATTCCTTTTCCTGCTTGGCGATTTCGGCTTGAACCTGCTTCAGTTGGGCGGCGCTATCTTTGCGCGCTTGCTCCAACTCGTCCAAGTTGACGAGCGTCTTCTCGAGGACTTCGGCACGAGCCTTCAGCAGTGACCGGCGCTCACGGGCCAGGTCTTCCGCTCGCTTCAGCCGGTCAAATCCGAGCATGCGGGAAACCTCTTCTTGTCGCGCGGCGGCCGTGCGGAAGCTTAGGAAACCTAAGTTCTTCTGCTCGGCGCAAAACGAGTTGATGAACTGGTCATAGTTAAGGCCGATCAACCGCTCGCAAGCTTTGCGCACATCACTCAAGCCCACCGCCAACCCAGTTGTTCCGCCCGCGGTGACTTCAACCAGACTCGCGTCAGTATTGGAGCGTTCTACCTTGTAAGTTTTTCCGTCCAAGTCGAAAGTCAGTTCTGCTGCAAATCGCTTCTTATTGCCCCAATAGAATCGGATCGTTTCGCGAGTATCTCGCTGCTCACCGTAGAGGGCAAAAGTGATTCCCTCTAAAAGGGTGCTTTTGCCCGAGCCGTTTGCGCCGACAATCGCCGTCATCCCGGGCTTAAAGAGAATGTCGGTGTCCCGGTGCTGCCGGAAGTTCTCAAGCTTGAGCCGGATCAGAAGCACGTTCGGCCACCTCCTTGAGCAAATGCAAGCCCAGTTCTCTCACCCAAGCTCGATCCGTCCCCGCCGCGATCTCGGCCTTGCCGATGTGCTGCTCCCAACTCGCTTCCAAGGTCATGATCTCCGTGCGCGGCTGCTCCGAATCGCTTCCCGCCACTTCGGGTGGCAGCAACCGCAGCAAATAGTTAAGGCAGTTAGCGTTCAGGTCCCTTACCAATCCGCCGCCTATGCGGCCTCGGGTGTCCATGTGCACGTTGGTCACCCGTTGCCTGACGATCGGCATGGCTTCGGCGTCCCATTCCGCGTTCTCGCGAATGCTTGCGATCAAAGCGTCGGGGGTCATGTCCCGGGCGTCGATTTTAGGCAAATCCAAAACCGGCCTTGTCGCAACAGGGACAAACTCCATCCTTTTAGAATCAGCATCAAACCAGACCCAGCCCTTCGGCTTTCCTGATTCTTCCCAGATGTTCGTTGAAGTGAAATCCGTGGCGCCCGCGTAGCAAATGTTGTCCCCGTATGCCTGGTGGATGTGGAAGTCACCGAGCGCCACATAACTCCATTTCTCGGCCCTCGTTTGGGCGATCTCGAAGTTGGAGGCTTGCTTGATCGCCTCGGTTGCCAAGCCGTGCATGGTGAGAAGGGAATACTTGCGTTTGAACTGGGGAACGTAATCCACCGCCTCACCTCGGACCAGGCTCTGGCTTGGCACGCAAAGCACTTCTAGATCCAGCTCCGGTATCTCAAACGGTTCTGCGTCACCGGTGTGGACCCTCATCCCCGGAATCTCGCCTAGCAGATTCAAGATGTTCCCACTCTCAGCCATGCGCGGTGTGTCGTGGTTGCCGCCGATGAGGATAAAGGGCTTGCCTTTTCTGCGGGTTTGAAATTCGGAAATCGACTTGAAGGTGTGGTGGATAGTCGCGTTGCTGGGCCGCACGACGTGAAAGAGGTCGCCGCTGTGGACGACTACGTCAGGGTTGCGCGCCTCGATGGCATCCAGACATGAACGAAAGGTCTTCATCACGTCTACTTCCCGCTGGTTGAACCCGTGCGAAGTCGTCCGGCCGTAGGCTCGGTATCCGAGGTGCGTGTCACTCAGGTGGGCGAAGGTCATATTCGAAGGATGAAGGATGAAGGATGAAGGATGAAGGATGAAGGATGAAGGCGGAAGGCGGAAGGCGGAAGGCGGAAGGCGGAAGGCGGAAGGCGGAAGGCGGAAGGCGGATGGCTATTTGTTTTCGGCCAATGTAATTACGGGTGGGGGCCCGGGTTTGCTTCTTTGGTAATTAGCGAACGTGGAGCGATGTTCGCGTGTCTACGTTGTGTCGTTGGCTCTCCAAACTTTCAAAAGCGGGGGAAGACGAACTCTGCCCCACAAAAGATTGCTGTGATGGCAGGCGCAATTCTTCATCCTCTGTGCGGCGAAACCGGGTGAACCGGCAGTTGTAGCACAGGCGGGGGACTTAGGGCTTTGTTTCAGTCGTCCTCAAATAATAGTAGACGACCGTGCGTGTATTTGCAAGGGTGTTTGTTGCTGGTTGTACAGCTTTTTTCACGACATATTGTAGAGCGGAGATCAAGGGGCACAGTCGATCGCTTCTGCCTAGTTGGTTCTACTAATCCGATTCTCCGGCTTC
>JANYLD010000021.1 GCA_025363835.1 Armatimonadota bacterium | reverse complement strand
GAGTTGGAGGATAAAGACCAAGCGCCAAAGGCAGTGCCTGCCCAGACGCAAAGGCTTCAACTCACGCTTTTCGAAGTGGAGGAGCCTGAAATCGTGAAACAGCTCAAGCGTTTGGACGTGAACGCGCTAACCCCAATCGAGGCGCTACGACTGCTCGATGAATGGAAGCGAAAAACTGCAAACTAGTCGCAATATCGCCAGGTTCCCAAACGGACCGGCCCTCTCAAGCCGTTAGCACAAGTGGAGATGGCGGTTGTCTATGCGCCTCACCAAGATTAGTGCCCAGCCTTGTTAAGGAGAGTGAAGAGAGCGTGCGCAGCGTGACGTCGCCGCTTGAATCGGTTACCGACTGGCAGAACCTGGCTCTGGACGTAGCATGCGTCGGCGTGTGGCAGTGGGATTTTGTCAGCGGCCAAGGACAATGGTCAAAAGGCCTGTGTTCACTCCTCGGGCTGCCGGATGATGCCAAGGTCGTTGGACCGGATGGGATCGCGAATTTTGTTCATCCTGACGATCAGCCCCGCTACAAGCAGTCCATTCTGGGCGCTTGGGACGGAGTCTCGGACCACGACCTCGAATACCGCGTTCTTCTCCCTGACAACCGAGTCCGCTGGTTCCTAGATCGGGCGCGCGTTTTCAGAAATGACGACGGCGGCCTTCTTCGGATGGTCGGTGCCATAACCGATGTCTCCGCTCGGAAGCACGAAGAAATCGCCCGCCGAGAATTGGAGCGCGGAGCCAGCGAGCGGCTGCTCATGGAAAAAGCCGTTCAAGAAACCAAACACCAATTTGAAGCGATTCTCGACAACGCCCCTGCCGCGGTCTATGTGAAGGACGTCGCGGGCGGCCTGTCTTTCGTGAATCAGCGGTTTCTCGAGCTGTTTGGGCTGACCAAAGAAGAGGTGTTGGAAGACCGGCGCCAACCGGTTCACGAGGTCGAGATACTCGAACAATTGCGTGAGCACGATCGACGGGTGCTCGAAGCGGGCGTGCCCATCCAGTTTGAAGAGCAGATCGACGTACGCGGCGAGCGCCGAACCTATTTATCCGTCAAGTTTCCTTTAACCGACGACGGCGGCCGCACCTACGCGCTGTGTGGAATCTCCACCGACATTACAGATCGCAAGCTGGCGGAGCAGGGCTTGCACCAACGCTCCGTTGAACTACAAGCTGCAATCGACGAGATCAACCAGCTCACCTACTCCGTGTCTCACGACATGGGCTCCCCGCTTCGCGGCGTAATCGGCAACGTCCGATTCCTGCGCGAAGAACTTGGCCAGCGCCTTGAAGCCGCCGCCAGTCAACGCCTCACCCGTATCGAAATGGCCGCCCTAAAGATGGCTCAGTTGGTGGATGACCTGCTCTCGTTCAGCCGTCTCGGTCGCCAAGAGATGAGAATGGAGGTGGTCGATTTGACCGAATTGGCGGAAAAAGTGCTCGCATCGCTCCAAAGCGCGCACCCGAGCTACAAGGACGCGATCGTGGAAGTGCAGGACGACATCCTCGTCGAAGGAGATATGGATCTCCTCACCATCGCGCTCAAAGCGCTTGTGGAGAACTGCCTAAAATACAAGAAGAGCGGGGCAACGGTCCGGATCAAGGTTCGGAAAATTGAGGGAGGTTTCTCCATTGAGGACGACGGCATCGGATTTGACACGACCTACAACCACAAGATTTTCAAGCCCTTCGAACGGTTGCATCGAGACGTGGAGTACGCCGGCACCGGAATCGGTCTCGCCAAGGTCCAGCGCATAGTCGATCGCCACGGTGGAAAGGTCTGGGCCGAGAGCCAGCCCGGCCTGGGATCAACGTTCTTTGTTAAGCTTAATAGTGCCGCTTCGGGTCCGGCTCTTTGAGTGCGTTTTCCTACGCGCGACTAAATAAATCATGGGTCCAGTTGCGAGAGCCACTGCGGACATCCAGAACTCCTTCATCGCCTCAGCAGGACCGTTCGCGCCGAGGAACTGGTTGCAGATCGCGAAAGCAACCATCCCCGCTGGCAGCATAGCAACGAGAATGACGACAGGCCATACGCCCGGAATCTTGAATGGGCGAGGAAGGTCCGGTTCTTTCTTGCGCAGCAGCACGAGAGCGGCGAACTCGATGAGGATCGCGGCGGAGTAAACCACGACGTCAAGTTCGGTCAGGCTGGAAAAGCTGTTGAAGCTGAGGATCGTATAGAAGACCGCGCTGATGAGGATAGCAATCCACGGCGTTCCGTGCCTGGGGTGTAGCCGCATGATCGCCTCAGGGAGGTAACCGTCCTGGGCGAGAACGAAGGGGACCCGGGAAGCTCCCAGTAAGGTTGCCATGAAGAGCCCAGCAGCGCTCACAAGACCCACGGAGTTGATTGTGATTGCCAACCACGGTCCGCCGATCTTCTGGCCCACCGTAGTCCAAGTGCCCGCATCCCAGGCTGCAAAATCGCGGTCGACTACGATGCCGACTAGGCAAGGCAGCAAATAGACGACCACAATCAGCGGCAGGCAGATGGCCAGAGCCTTGGGATACGTTTTTTGAGGCTCTTGCACCTCTTCTGCAACAGTTGAAAGCGAGTCCCAGCCTAGGTAGTTCCACATGACCGTGAAGAGGCCCAAGTTGAACGCCGCCGCCGTACTTGTCGTCGTCGGCACAAAAGGCTTGACAGCGGCTTGGGGGTGGGCAAGAAAGTTAGGCAAGCCGAGCAGGAAGATTAGGGCGAAAGGGGCGATGACGATGATGCCAAATATAACGGCGGTGCGCCCAACCACTTTGACCCCGCGAATGTTGAGCCAAGTGAACGGGACTACGATGAGGAGACCGGCAGACCACTTTAGCCAAGGGTGCCTTTCGTCAAGCAACGAGCTCTGCCCGAAGAATTGCAGCATTGAAGAGATATACGAAGCGAAAAGCACCGGATAGACCGCCGCGTCAACCCATGAGTAAACCCACGTCCACCATGCGCAGGTAAAACTCCAGAACGGCCCCATGCACCGTTTCACCCAGACGTAGTAGCCACCTTCCGCGGGCATGGCAGACGAAAGCTCGGCCGTCATAAGCGCTGCCGGCGCCGCCCAGATGATGGGCGTTATAACAATAAGCAGAATGGCCATTCCAGGACCGGCCTGCATCACTTTCTCGAGACCGTACGGGCCACCGCTCACATCGAAAAAGAAGGCCATGACGAGCGGCCAAAGAAAGAGCGCGCGCGGGAGAGTTTTGCGGGTCGTCGCGGCCATGACCCTCTATTGTGCGTCGACCGCAATCAGGCTGGCCGAATCAAGTTATGCTCGTTAGTATTAACGGAAGTGGGATGCCATGTGCGTGAAAAAAATCGGGACGCACCTGTATGCCGCTCTCCCCTGAGACCGAAAGTCATGGCCTCCGAGCGTGCAGGTCGCGTCCCAAAGCAGTTTCGTTTCGCTAGCCACCTCTTGGGTGACACTCTTTTATACCGTTATAATTGCTAGGCACGAAGAACAGGAGTGTCTGTCTTTTGGCATACACAGTTTTATGTAAACAGAATCCGTTAATCGGCTCAGCGGCGTAATTCGGATCATGGACGCCTCGGAATCCAGCAAATGCGTGCTTAGCTGAAAAATCAACTTCATTTTCGCATCCTGGATTCCGGGTTCCGACCTGAAGATTTCCGCATTCACAGCTCCCGATAAGATCAAATTTCCTTACGCGAAAGAAATCATACGCAAACGATCCTTAGGTTTGGATCGGGTTGCGGCTCCACGCCGCGACTAGTTCTGGCTAGAATTGGACCATGAAGTTCGCGACCAAGGCGTTGCGTGTCGCCCAGGACTTGCAAGGCCCATACAAGCCCGTGATTCCTCCCATCTATCAGTCCGCAACCTTCGGCTGGGAGAACTTGGACACGATTCCGAAGTTCGATTACACGCGCTGCGCTAATCCTAACAAGAGCACGCTCGAACAAGTAATCGCTTCGCTGGAGAACGGCAAATACTGCGTCGCCTACTCAAGTGGAATGGCGGCGATCCAGGCGGCCCTCGGTCTCCTCCAAGCCGGGGACCACCTGTTAATGGCAAGCGACATCTACGGCGGCACCCACCGGTTGGCTCACGTCCTTCTACCCCGCCAAGGCGTCACCTGTACCGAGTTCTGCGCCCAAGAGCCGCTTTGCCTGAAAGAGCGTGTGCAGCCCAACACGAAGATGGTCATCTTTGAGGGGCCGACCAATCCCAATATGCGGGTTGTCGATATCGCAGGAATTGCTTCCGAAGCAAAAAAGCTTGGGCTGATCACGGTCTTCGATAACACCTTCGCCTCGCCCTACCTCCAGAACCCTCTCGACCTCGGCGTTGACGTAGTCGTCCACTCGACCACGAAGTACATTTCCGGCCACAGCGACGTCATCGGCGGCGCCGTGATCACGAACGACGAGGCGAAACATAACTTCTTCTTCGAATTTCTTAAGACCGTTGGCTCGACCCCTAGTCCGTTCGATAACTGGCTCTCCCTGCGAGGCGTGAAGACGCTGGCCGTGCGCATGAAAGCCCATTGCGAGAATGCCCAGGCCGTCGCCGAATTCTGCGAACAGCATCCTAGGGTCAAGAAGGTCCACTACCCGGGCCTTCTCACCCACCCCGACCACCAGCTCGCAAAGCGGCAAATGAGAGCGTTTGGCGGCATGGTCGCCATCGACTTCGAAACGGTGGAGCAGGCCAAAAAGGTAGCGCAGTCGACGAAGATCTTCCTGCTTGCCGAGTCCTTGGGAGGTGTCGAGAGCCTAGTGGCCTACCCGCCACTTATGTCCCACGCGACGATGACCGAAGAGCAGCGTCTAGAGCGCGGCATCCCCCCGACGATGCTGAGGCTTAGCGTTGGGATCGAAGACGTCGAAGACCTGATCGCGGACTTGGATCAGGCTCTTGCGCAGATCTAAGCGCCTTTGCAGAGCAGTGGGCCAGGTACAACGAGATGGCAACATTGGAGATCCCCGCAGCAGCGAGCACGAAGGCAATCGCTAGCCTCCTTTGGAAGATTGGCTCGTACGCGTCGCTAATCGAATGCCCGGGATCGGCCAAGACAATCACGGCCGCTATCGCGACTAGCAGGCCCACCAAAAACAGGATTCCGGGTGAGCGGAGTTTCAGACGTGCGTAGGAGCTCCACGCCACAACTGCGGCGACCGTTATCAATGGTAGGGTTACCACCAACAACGCCCAGATTGTCGACTTGAACTCTGGGGCTAGCATGACTCAGTGTACGTCTCGGAGCCTTGGCTGGGTTAGCCCCCAGGGTCCAAAAGGTATCTTGCCTTTTGGTGGAAACAGCAGCGCCGAGGCCCAATCGAAACTCGTGGATTTGGCTCGGTCTCCTCTGCATTTACGCCCTCATCCACTCTGCCGCCTACGCTCTCACTAATCCTGTCTTTGAGTCGCCGGACGAGCCTGGGCACCTCGAATATGCCAACAACTTCGCGGCCGGTCGCCCGATGCCGGATCAATACGATAGCAAGCAGTTTTTGGCAGAGGGCCATCAAAGCCCACTTTATTATTTTCTCGCTGGGTCGCTTCTAAGGATCGCCGGCGGCCCGATCACTGTCTCTTTGCCACCCAACACGCAACCAGACCACTGGTACGAGTTCGACCACAGGGCCCTGCCGTTCAAAAGCCCTCGGGACCGGGAAATCTTCTACAGTTTGCGACTGCTTGGCAGCATTCTCGTGGCGCTGACGGTCATGGCAACCGGCTTAGCGGCAAAGAGGATAATGCCGGTTGGGCATGTGTGGCTCGTCGCGCCTTTGCTCGTTGCAACCATGCCGGAGTTGGCCTTCATCGGCTCAAGCATCTCAAACGACGGACTCGTCGCGCTAATGGGCGCCTGCTGCGTCTACGCGGCGGCCTGCTGCTCCGACGAACCTGAACGTTGGCAGAATTGGTTGGCTTTGGGATCGTGGGTCGGCCTCGCCTTTCTGGCTAAGAAGAATGCGATCGTTTATGCTCCCTCTGCGCTGGTGCTCTTTTCCGTGCTCTGGATCTCCCGCAACGCAGCGGCCAAAACCATGCTGCGCAACGGCGCGATCGCGTTCGGGGCCGGCCTTGTGCTCTATCTGCCTATCTTGTTACGCAACCAATTTCTGTACGGTGAACTGCTCGGCAACCGGATGGAAACGGACACTCTTGCGGGCCTCGTCTACCCCCAGTCCCTCAACTCTCGCCATTTCCGAGTGATCTTCCCGGACATCGTTCCTCGATCCTTCCTCGCCCACTTCGGATGGATGACGGTTGAGGTGAAACAGGTCTACGTCTGGCCGTTGGTCCGGGCGATTCTTGGATCCGCAGTCTTCGCCGTCCCGGCGTTGTTCGATCGGAAACGAGCGGCCTTCGTCGCCTTCTGCATTGCCGCATTTTTGGGCAATGTGGCGGGCTTGGTCTACTACAACCTGATCTACCCCCAAGCCCAAGGCCGCTTGCTCTTCCCCGCGATAGCCCCCCTCATGATCCTCTGTGCCCTGGGCCTCTTTG
>JANYLD010000317.1 GCA_025363835.1 Armatimonadota bacterium | reverse complement strand
CTGTCGACGCCGAATTGACGCGGCTCTATAACGGCACCTTCACGCAACCAGGAAGCTGGAACGACGGCGCCTACCAGGTGACGCTGAATCCGCTGATCGGATCGGCCGTCAACACCGACACGATGCGGAAGTACATCACGAATGTGCCGGGCCGCCGGCCGGCGGCGGTCGACGGTGGCGTGATCGTACCGTCGTCGGCGACCACGTATGAAGCCGACGGCATCGCCGGGCAAGTCTTCGCGTCGTCGCCGCTCACCAACAATGTGGCGGGATCGTTTTTCGCGGCGCTGAATTCCGACCCTTGGATCGGCGTCTGTAATACATCAAGCGCTGGAAACACGGTCACCCGGACGTCGGGGCCCTCCTTTAACCTCGCATGGCAGGGCGCCGTGAATACCATTTTCACGATTAACGGCGTCGACTATTTCATTGCAACGGTGTCTGATGTCAGCACGCTCACGCTGACCGGAAGCCCCGGAAACCAGGCCTCGGTACCATGCGCTAAGCGCATCTATTTGTGGGGGATCAATTCACTGGTATCCGATGGGCTACCGGGAGCGCCGGGCGCGCCTTCGCACGATTACGGCTATCTCACTAACGAGTGGGATTTTAACGTTTTCAAGCAGCACACCAAGGTAATCGCCCACTCGATTGGAGGAGCCAGTAGCGTTCAGCCCGATGTTGCCTATGGATACCTTGTCAACACCTTGGGCAGCGGGATTAAATGGTCGTGCGGCTTCTGTACGCTTGCCGGCACGACGAACATCGGGCTTCAGTTAGCCCAGGCCACGCTCGGAAACAGCGCCGCTTCCCAGGCGATCCAGTTTTATTCGACAGACAGCGGAGGCAATAACATCTCCGCTGTGGAATTCACCGACGCTGCGGGTAATTTTATCGTGCGGCCGGCGTTTACTGGACCCGGCGGCGCTAACCCGCAGATCATTTTTCAGGATGGCGGTGGTGTAAATATACTCGGCGTTTCGGGCTCCGTAGGCGGGGCCGGTCCCCGCGTGCAGGCCTCGGGCGTCGCGCGGCTTCAGCCCGGCACCACCACGTTCGCGCTGCTTGGGGCCGAAGGTGGCGGCAGCATGGTCTATTGCTCTGACTGCAGCATCGTTCCAGCCACGCCTTATACCTGCGTCAGTGGCGGCATAGGAGCTATGGCGTTTCGCAGCCAAGGTGCATGGAAGTGCCCCTTCTAATGAAGCACTTTCTCCTCCTTCTCTTCTGTGTTGCTGCGCTCGCGGCGGATACGTCCGACTTGAAGGTCAAGTTGCGCGAAACCGAGCGCGATTACTATTTCACGCTCTTGAACATCTCGCAGCTTCAGGCGAAGGCCCTGCAGCTCCAGAACCAGATCGCCCAGCAGTACGCCGACCTCGCGAAAGGCTGCGAAGAACGGGCGACGCTCGATCATCAGAGCCTCACCTGCGGGAACAAATAAATGGTCTATCCCGGTTTTATCGGCCCTGCCTATCGGGCGCAGTCGATCACCGCGGCGGGCGATCTGCTGATTAATATGTACGCGGAGGTGATTCCGGGCCCGACGCGCGATCCGTCGATAACCTACTACGGCACGCCCGGTACCGCGCTGTGGGCGACGCTGCCGACGTTGCCAGTTCGAGGCTGCTGTTATCAGAACGGCCTATGCTTCGCCGTCGGCGGCCAGAAGCTCTATCAGATTCTCTCCGACCAGTCTTACAGGGAGTGTTCGCCTGGTATCGTTCTGCCGGCCGATACGACGCCGGTTTCGATGGTCACGGATGGCTCAAAATACGTCGTGATCGCGGCGTCGGGCCAGTTGTGGGTTTATTCGATTGCGAACGACCTGCTGCTGCATATAAACCTGGCGCTGGTCGCAGGCGCCGGAACGGTCTCCTACGCCGACGGCTATTACATCGTCGACGTGCCGGGAACGCAGAATTTCGCGATCTCGGATTTATTTAACCCTACACTCTGGAACGCTCTCGATTTCGGAGTGAAGGAAGGCACCACCGATCTGCTGGTCGGCCAGA
>JANYLD010000212.1 GCA_025363835.1 Armatimonadota bacterium | reverse complement strand
CCCATCCTGCCCGCTTAGCAAATTCTCATCTCTTGCGTTGGTCAGTACCAGCATCTCCACCAAGAGGATCGGCACCTTGGAGAAGATCGAGCCGGTTAACGCGCCCTGCTTATGGCCAACCGCCGTTTGCAGGTCGGTCATGAGCCCCCGGTCAGAAACAAAGCCATTCAAACTTTCAATAACGGCCGAATGAAACTTCTGAGCGGCCACTTTGCTGGAGGCGATCACCTGCTTCGAGGGGCCGGTCATTCCTTGGCTGCGGCCCTGCTGGCTCGGATAGTACGTACCGAACCCATGGCCCCCTTCCGCGTCGCAATGCAACCGAACCATGAGCGCGGCATGGCTCTCGTTCGCAATTTCCGCCCGACGCTTATTGCGGACATATTCCTCTTCGCTGTTCTTGGTCATCACCACCTTATAGCCATCGGCCTCCAACTTCTGCTTCAGAAGAATGGCGACCCTCCAGACCACTTGGATTTCCGTAAATTTCTTCCCGTGAGTGCCCCGTCCGACCTCCGAAGGATGGCCCGGATCGATGCAGATCACTGGACTTTGGGCGGCGAAGGAGCCAGAAAAGAGGCCTAGCAAGACCAAGAAAAGGAAGACTTTCATCGAGCGCTCATCACAATGTCCTTAAATTCGTAAGCATCCAAACTGGCGCCCCCCACAAGACCCCCGTCAATATCAGGCTGTGCAAACAGATCTCGCGCATTGGATGACTTTACGCTGCCTCCGTACAAGACGCGGGTTGATGCTGCAAGTTCAGAAGAGATTCCGCACATGAACGCTCGGATCATAGCGCATACCCTCTGCGCCTCAGCCGTGTCACACGTATGCCCGGTCCCGATCGCCCAAACGGGCTCGTAGGCCACCACTAAAGGATGGAGTTCCGCTTCATCCAGACCGGCCAGCCCGTCTGAAAGTTGATCGCGGACGACCTGGTCCGTCCTGCCCGCCTCGCGCTCACCCAAGGTCTCCCCGACGCATAGAATCGGCGTCATGCCGCAATACAGAAGCCGCCTCACCTTCAAGTTCACCGTCTCGTCGGTCTCCGCAAAGTAGCACAGAGTTGTTTCAGAAACCTCCAACTTGCCAAATCTTCCACGAGTCTCCGAGTGGCCTACAAGGCAATGGGTGACACCAACGTCTTCGAGCATCGAAGCGCTGACCTGGCCGGTATAGGCGCCCTTTTCCATCCAAAACACGTCTTGTGCGCCCAACTTTATGTTGGTTCCCTTCAAGCAAGCGTGAACACAGGGGAGACTGATATAAGGTGGGCAAACAACGATATCCGTCCGGTCCAAAATTTCGACCGCCTTCTTGAAAGACTCCACAAGGGCCGCCGCCTCTCGCGTGGTCAGGTTCATCTTCCAGTTCCCTACCACGAGTGGACGACGCATGAGATTGATTATGGCTGTGGCTGAGCCTTGTGCCTTTAGGCTGGAGCCTTGAGCCTTGAGCCTTTAGCCTTGAGCCTTGAGCCTTGAGCCTTGAGCCTTGAGCTTTGAGCTTTAACCCTGAGCCCTGAGCCTTTAGCCTAGCCTGCGGCCTGGAGGGTTGAGCCGAAAGCCGAAAGCCGAGAGTCGAGAGCCCAAGGCCCAAGCGACTGAAAGTAAACTCCGAGCCGATGTCTAACCAGATGCACGATTATCCTGTGAGCGTCCAGTGGGCCGGAGGGCGCGATGGCAACGGCACCGTTACTTCTAAGCACAGCGGAACTGAGATCCCGATCGCCGTTCCCCCCGAGTTTCAGGGCCCCGGCGGCGGAGCGAGCCCCGAGGAACTCCTCACGAGCGCTATCGCGAGCTGCTATACGATCACCTTTGGGATCATTGCCGCCAACCGTAAGATCCCCGTCAGCAGCATCCATGTCGAGGCCGTCGGACAGGTGGAGCAAGCGGGCGCGCAGTTCACCTACAAGAGCGTAACCGTTCGACCAGCCATCACCTTGGATGCCGCAGCCACTGACGAGCAGATGAAGCTCGCCGAGGAAATGGCCCACAAAGCCGATCTTTATTGCATCATCACTAATGCGGTTCGTGGCAAGGTCGAGATCATCGTCGAGCCCACAGTTGAGAAAGCGTAGGGAAAGGGGCAGTGAGCTTTGAGCCCTGAGCTTTGAGCTTTGAGGTCCTGGAGTTTGCACTAAAATGAGCTTTCATGAGCGAGCCCTCGAAGCATGTCCCGATCGAGCAAACATCTGTCTTTCTTAAGTTTGAAGATGTCGCAGATAGGCTTTGGAAGCTCGTTGACGGCTGGCCAAGCTATGCGAAATGGACGCTTGGAAAGCAAATGACGGAAGCGGCCGATAGCGTCGGATTCAACTTGGTGGAAGGCGACGGCCGGTTCAGCGACCCCGGAGCCATCCATTTCTTCCACATTTGGCGAGGGTCTAGCCGCGAAATGAAACTTGGCATTGCTCGATCACTACGTCGAGGGCTGCTCGACGAAGCAGCAGCTAATGAACTGTGTCGCGCAATCGACCATGCTTCTATGGAACTCAATGGACTCATCAACTTTCGACGAAAGACAAGTCATGCAAAGATAGTTCGAGATGGAGTCCAGCCGGCTTACAACTTGGATCCATCATTTGGTGAAGAATCCTCCTGATCATCGAAGCGTATCGACTCCACTGAATCCTCAAGGCTTTAGGCTCAAGGCTCAAGGCTCAAAGCTCAAAGCTCAAAGCTCAAGGCTTAAGGCTTAAGGGGCAGATGTCAGCGTTAGCTGGTCACTCGAGTGTCAGCGTTACCTGGTCACGGACGTCGTTAGCAGGTGTGGTTACGAAAGAACAAGACTTCGGATTCTCTTCGCCGTAAAATCGCGGAGTTGCACGCTCAGGG
>JANYLD010000183.1 GCA_025363835.1 Armatimonadota bacterium | reverse complement strand
GCCCGTCGCCCACACCGCCGTGCGAACGGTGGTCAAGAAGAACAACCTTGGGAACGGCCAATTCACTGAAGCCGACTACACGACGACATTTGCGGAGCCCGTTTTGGTATCCAGAGATGGCTTCAAACCGCTTGTAGCTCGCAGGTCGAATATCCTTGCCCAAGCATTAGCGGCCGCCGGTGGCATCCCCGCTGATCTGGCGGGCGGCGACCCCAACTGGGTTTGCACCGGGGTCTCCGAGGTTGACGGCCAGCGGCAGGCTTTGCTCGAAAACAAGAATACGAGCGATGGCAGCTTTGTGAAGCAGGGCGATAAATGGAAAACGTCCGTTGTCAGCCAAGTTCTAGAAGACGGCTTAGTCCTCGTCGGCAACGACGGCGAGCCCAAGACGATTCATATTCAGCAAGACACGACTCAGACGACCACGTCCGACACGGGCGACACGTCGCCCGTGCGCCCCGGTCTGAGCGGAGTCATAGGTAATGGGGCATCAACAGGGGGCGGAACGGTCCAGGCCTTGCCGGCGCCCGATTCGAATCCTTGAACGGGAAATAACAATGCAGGTTAAAACTCTTCTCCTTTGTTTGGCGGTAGCGATGCCTTTGATCGCGCCTGCCCAGTTCGACTTTGGGGGCGGTGAAACGGGTCCACCTTGGAAGAGCTTCAAGTTGAATCCGAAGACCCGGATTCAGTTGGACTTCAAGAACGCCAACCCGGACATGATCATCAGCCTCATCTCCAAGGCTTCGGGCGTGACGATCGTGAAAGATCCCAGCTTCAAGGCGCCCTTTACAATTGCGAGCCCGAAGCCGGTCTCTCTCGACGTTGCCTTCCAGATATTCCAGACCGACCTGGATCTTGCCGGCTACGATTTGCAGAAGTCCAACTCGATACTCGTCATTCGAAAGAAACCGGAAGGCGGAGCCAGGGGAGCCATGCCTGCTGGATTTGATCCCAGTAATTTCGGCGGTGGCAACGGAGGCGGCAACAGCAACGTCCTCAAGGTTTATCCGATCAAGTTCGCGAACGCGACCGAAGTCGCCCGAGTGATAAACGATGTCTACGCGCCGGCAGCCGCAGCCGGGCAGACTGGCGGTGGTGGCGGTTTCGGTGGCCGTGGCGGTCGCTTCGGCGGAGGCCAAACAATCACTGTGCAAACACCCGATCTCGCGGCCCTTGCGGGCGGCGGCGGTGGTGGAGGCAGAAATCGCACTCCCCCAAGCGTCAAAGCCTCGGCTGACGATTACAGCAACTCGGTCATCGTCAACGCCCCAGACGCACAGCAAACCGAAGTTTCGGATCTCATCACCAAGCTCGACAAGCAGACGGACACGCCCCAACAAACGCGAGTCTATAAGCTCATTTATGCATCGGCCCAGGACGTCGCCCAGGCCGTTCAAAACGTGCTCGTCTCCAATGCTCCTCAAGGACGCGGAGGCGCAACAACTTCGAGCGTGCCGATTGAGCAGAGATTCCAGCAGGCCATTCGGCTTGGTGGCACGCAGGCTTCGTTCGGAACCGTGGCTGTTGACCAACGCACGAACTCGTTGATCATCACCGCGACGCCGGAAAACCTGAAAATCGTCGAGTCAGTTTTGCAGACCTTGGATCAGCCAGTGGAATACGCGGATTCGGTTACGGTTATTCCCCTCGAGAATGCGCGGGCGGACTTAACGGCGCAGGTGTTGAACCAGGCTTTTGGCAGCAGGACCAACACCACAACAAACACCCTCAGCAACGGCTCGAGAGGTGCGATCAACAGCACCAACAATGCGCGGACCAACGGGGCGGGGGGCCGCCCAACGACTGGCCCCTCTGATCCCAACTCTCTGTCCTTGAACTTGCAAGATCCGACGGCCCAAAGCGGCCCCTTGGCAACGACTGTCGATGTTGCCCAGGGCTTCCAGATCTTTGGAGGCGGCGGCCGTGGAGGTGGATTCGGAGGACAGAACGGGCAAAACGGCCAGCAGACCGTCCAGCGTAATGCGCAGGGCCAAGTGGTCAACACTCAAAACCTGACCGGCAACGTCACGGTCATTGCTGACCCCACCACGAACAGCTTGATCATCGTTGGCAGTCCGGATGCGGCAGAGATGGTCCGCAAGGTTGTCGACCAGATCGACAAGATTCCACAGCAAGTGATGATTGAGACGCTGATCGTTGAGGCATCTCTGGACGCCACGGACAAGCTCGGAGTGGAGTGGAACTTTACTCAGGCTCACGCGTTCGGCAACGGCAACGCAACGGGCACGGGAGCGACCAACTTTGGCACTTCGCACAGCGCGTCCGGCGGCGGCTTCACTTACACCCTGACGGGTCGAGACTTCAGCGTCTTCCTGGACGCTCTGAAGTCGGATCAGAAATTCCAGATCCTTTCTGCCCCAAGGATCTTTACATCCAACAACACGCAAGCTCAGATCAACGTGAGCCAGCAGGTTCCCTACGTGCTCAGCCAGCAGACGGACACCAACGGCAACGTGATTTTCAACTACGCGTTCCAGGATGTCGGGATCGTTCTTACCGTAACCCCGAGAATCTCCGCCAATGGGACGGTGACAATGGACGTGACACAGACGGCGAATGATCTACAAGGGTTTACGTCCTTCAATGCGCCCATTGTCAATCAGCGCGAAGCCGATACCACCGTTTCGGTTGGCGATGGCCAGACGATTGTGCTTGGCGGAATCATGCGGACCACGGTTTCATCCACGGTCAACAAGGTTCCTTTGCTGGGCGACATCCCCATTCTTGGAAATCTGTTCAAGTCCACGACTAAGGACAAGAACAAGACCGAACTCTTGGTCTTCCTGACCCCGCATATCGTGAAGAATCCTGAAGATGCGCAAACGCTTCGAAAGGACACGACCGGAAAGCTAAGTCCGGAAACAAAGAAAGCAGTAGACAGCGCCCTTGGAAAGGGTGGAGCAAAAGGAGGAAATTGATGAAAAAACTATTAGTGATCGCAGTTGTGGGCGCCCTCGCCTGCATGAGCCTCGCCCAGGGTGGCGGGGGAATGAGGATGCGCATGGGTGGAGGACTTCTCTCCCTTGCGCGCCGAGATGACGTTGCCAAGGAAATCAGCATTACTGCTGACCAGAAGACGAAGTTGGACGACTTGCAACAGACGTCGCGGACCCAGATGCGCGATGCGTTCCAATCGATGGGTGGCGGCAACGGCGCTCCACCCGACCGGGATGCGATGCAGAAGATGATGCAGGACATGCAGGACAAGCAGAAGGCTGCTTTGGCCGGCATACTCAGCGCTGACCAGATGACCCGGCTCAAGGAGTTGAACATTCAGCGCCAAGGCAACTCGGCCATCCTCGATAAGGACGTTCAAGGTGCGCTTGGTCTGAGCGCTGACCAGCTTGCCAAGATCAAGGATCTTCAGGACAAGCAGATGCAAGCGGGCCAGGCGATCAGGGACAAAGTCCAGAATCAGGAGATCGATCAGGACGCTGCGCGCACTGCAATGCAGAAGAACAACGATGTCATGAAGACGGAGCTCGGCAAAATCCTGACCTCCGATCAAGCGGCCAAGCTCGCTGCGATGGGCGGCAAGCCGTTCACTTTCGACACCAGCCTCGACAACCAACGCGGACCTGGCGGCAAGTAGCCGCTAGAAACAGCCCTCCAGGCGCTTGACGCCTGGGGGGTTTTTGTTTTTAGAAGCTTAAAGCTGCGGATGCCGAAGCGCACGAGTAAGAAGCCAGAACGTTACAGGGGCTTAAACTCTGGCGACGGAGCGGACGGTACTCTGCAAGAGCGCGGGGAGGGCTACAACCCGCCGACATCTGAAACGAGACGCGCACGGGCCCTACGAACGTCCTCTTGCGCCTGGGTGAGGTTTCTTTGGGCCCCGAAAAGGGAGTTCTGCGCGTTCGTTACGTCTAGGAACTGTCCGATGCCTCCGCTGTATCGCCCCTCAGAAATTCTCACGAGCTCGGTCGCATTGGCGACCTCGACTTCGGCAGCATCGCGCCTCTGTTGAGCCGATTGGAGATCCACGAACGCTAGGCTCACGTCTGCCACCGCTTGGTTACTCACCTGGATCAGGTTCTGGCGGGCCGCTTCTTCATTCCCGCGAGCCTCCCGCACTTTGCCTGCGGTCAGACCACCGTCATCAAAGGTCCACGTCACATTGATCCCGTAGGTGAGGGTCTGCGTAGGAAAGGGATCGTTGGGCCCTCTGCCATTGACGGCGGCAGCCGCCCCGATGCGAGGTAGGTTGCCCTTTTGCGCTGAAGTCAGCGCATAATGGGCCGCAGTTACCTGCTCGCGAGCGGAAAGGATATCAGGCCGTCGGTCCAGAGCCGTTGCGACGAGTGCCTGCAAGTCAACCTCATTGGCGGCCGGGCTGTCTTGCCCTGTCGCAGGCGTGATCGGCGTTCTCGGATCGATTCCGAGAAGTTGAGCGAGAGACACCTGAGACGCGAGTGCGGAATCTCTGGCCGATGAAAGGGAGATCGAAGAGTCGGCCAGGTTCGTCTTTGCCTGCACCTCATCGGAAGGCGCCCCGAGGCCAGAAGCAACCCGTGCGTGCGCCTGATCCAACTCCTTTTGTCGATTCGAGAAGTTCGCCTCGCTAAAGGCGACGTTGTCCAAGTTCTGAGCAAGGTCATAAAATGCCAGCTTCACCTGGAGAGCCACAGTCTCCTGAGTCCTATCCAAGGTATGGGACGTCGCTCGCTCCAGGGCGTTCTGCTGCCTCACCTGATCGCGGGTGCGTCCGAAGTCGAAAAGCAGTTGCTGGACGTTTACAGATGCTGTGAACCGATTGAGACCGCTGTTTCCGCTCGATGCTCCCGAGTTCCCCCCCGCTGATCCTGCGAGAACTCGCTGGTCATTGAACCCCGCTGATGCCCCTAATTGAGGATAGAGCCCCGATGCTGCCTGTTGAACACGCCCCGCCGCGGATGTCAAATTCGCCCGAGCGATTCCCACAAGGGGCTGCTTTGCCAAAGCGATGGCTACCGCCTCGTCTACCGTTAGCGGTTGCGATCCAGCAACAACAGCGGCAGGCGATGGCAGCACAAGCGGCGCGGGCGTCTTCACATCGGGAGTCGTCACCGGAATCGGAGGCGTCGCGGTTTGTTGAGCGGACGTCCCCGTGGATTGGGCGAGGGCCGACCCGTATCCCGCCACAAAGACAGCGACGGCGGCCAAGAAACGAATCTCACTTCTCATCGTGGACCTCCGCAAAATCAGGTGAAGCGCCGGCCGAAACCAGAGAGAACTCAATCCGGTGGGCACGGTCGAGGTCGAGCGGCGATTTCCTGAGCTTTCGCCCGAGATCGTCGAAGATCGTATAAACGCTGGGAACGATAAACAGGGTGAGCAGAGTCGAGGTTGCCAGGCCCCCGATAACGGCGGTGGCCAACGGCACGTACATTTCGGACCCGGTCCCGATTCCGAGGGCAAGTGGCAGCATGCCAAGCATTGCGGCCAGCGTTGTCATCAGGATGGGGCGCAATCGAGTTGGAGCGGCGGTCAACACCGCCTCGTCCCGAGGCATCCCTCTTTGCCTAAGTTGATTGGTGTAATCCACCAGCAAGATTCCGTTCTTCACAACAATGCCTACTAGCATGAGCAAACCGATGAAGGCGGTGAGGCCAAACGAGCGGCCCGTTATGAAGAGGGCGAGCACCAGGCCGATAGCGCACAAGGGAACCGAACACAGTACGGTAAGCGGGTAGATGAAGGACTCGAACTGAGTTGCCAAGAGCATGTAAATCAACGCCACGGCAAGAAACACGGATAGTCCGAGTCCGGCGTAATCCTTTTCCGCTTGCAGCTCCTGCGGACTAAAACTCCAGTAGCTGCCTTGGGGAAAGTGAACGCTTTGGAGCGCCTTCGTGACATCGGCCATGACTTCACTTTGTGGCCGGCCAACCACCTGCCCCCCAATGTCGTTGTATCGCTGTGCATTTTGGCGTTGCACCTCGCGAGGGCCCTGCCCGATCGTCGCCCTGGCAACTTGGCCAACAAGAACCGCCCCGGTGGGTCTATTCTCCGTGCCTGCAATTGGCAGCTTTGAAAGCTGGTCGACGCTCAAGCGCAGGTTTTGAGGAACTTGCACATAGATCGGATACTGGAATCCGTTCTCCTGGTAGTAAGTTGAAAGCTGTCCGTTTGTGCTCGATGCCAAGGTGTTTGCGATGTCCTGGAAGCTGACCCCCAAAGTCTGGGCCTTGTCGCGATCAATCTTCCACTGAAGCTCCGGAGTTGTGTCTTGAAGTGAAGTGTCTACGCCTTCGAGACCGGGGATATTTTCTATCGCGATTTGAACCGTGTGCACGGTTTTCGAGAGCTGATCCAAGTCATTTCCAAAAACGATAACTGTCAGCCCGGTGTTGCCCCCCCCGATAATGTTGGCCACGATGTCAAAAGGACTGACCTGGATGCGCGCACCCGGAATCTTTTTTAGCTGGGCTTGAATCCGTTTGACCACCACCGCAGTCGAGCTCTTACGACCGGGCTTGAGTTGGATCGTCGCCCCTCCGTTGTTTGGACTGGACGGGCCCCCGCCGCCTCCTCGGAAGTTGAACCCTGAACCCGAAATGAAGCTGTCGATATCCTTGTCCTTTAGCAGGATGTCATCGACCTGCCTCATAATTCCATCTGTTGTTGCGATGTCGGTGCCGAGCGGCAGTCTAATGTTGACGCTCAAGTTGCCCGTGTCCGTTTGCGGCAGGTTCTCGCGGCCAACAAGAGGCCATAAAACGGCCGCCGCCACCACGGATAAGGCGGCAACTCCTACGACAATGAGTCTGTGGTGGATCGCCCAGTAAAGGCCTCTTCGGTAAGAGTTGTCAAGGTTATGGAACCAGGCTCCCATGCGGTCGAAGGCGCCGAGCCACCATGTCTTCTTGATGCCAAGCTCCTCCCTCAGCTCTGGATGCGCCTCGGAGATGACATCTCGTTCCTTGATCATTCTCGAGGAGAGCATTGGGACAAGAGTGGTGGCGTCCAGCAAGGAGACTGCCAGAGAGAACACGACGACAAGCGCAAACTGAGTGAAGGTTTGGCCGGTTTGCCCCTTGATGAGCAAGAGTGGAAGGAACACGATCATGACCGTAAAGGTCGACGCAAGGACGGCGGAGACGATCTCCTGGGTGCCGCTAACGGCCGCTTCCGCCGATCTCAACTTGTCGCGTTCTATATGCCGATGGATATTTTCAAGGACGACTATGGCGTCGTCCACGATCAGTCCCGAAGCAAGAGCAAGTCCGCTAAGAGAGATCGTGTTGAGCGTGAACCCGCAAAAGTAGATCAGTGAAAACGTCGAAATGATCGAGACAGGGATGGACAGAGCCACGACAAACGTGCTGCGAAGATTTCTGAGAAAGAAGGTGATGATCAGGATCGCGAGAATGCCGCCGATGATCGCGGTGTTTTTCAGGTCGTTAATCGAGTTTTGAACAAACTGAGACTGATCGTAGACAATGCTGAACTTGAGATTTGGATATCTCTTTTGAATGTCGGCGATCCTCGCCTTTACGTTGGCCGCCGTCTCAACGGTATTTGCATCGGCCTGTTTTTGAACACTCAGGCCGATACCTGGCACCCCATTCACCCGTGTGTAGTACTGAATGTCCTGGGTCGCATCCCGAACGTTTGCGACCTGCCCCAGGCTCACGATCTGTCCGTTGAAAAGCCCTAGCGGCATTTTAGGAATTTCGGTGGGGCTGGTGAAGTAGCCGATGCTGCGAATACTGTATTGAGTGTGCCCTTCCTGAGCGTAACCCGCGGGTAACGAAATGTTTTCTTCTGCCAACCGCTTTGAAATGGTCGAGAGCGGAATACCGTACGCTTGAAGTTTGCTAGGGTCTACGTCAACAATAATCGCTCGATCGTATCCACCCGATATGTTGACCTGAGCCACCCCTCCCGCGGACTCAATAATCGGGCTAATCTGGTTGGTCAGAATATCCCTGAAGTGGACCATGTCCGGATCGCCCGTGATCCCGTAATTCAGGATCGGCAGGGAGTTAGGGTCGAATTTGAAGACGGTCGGCTCGGAGATATTTGGGTCGTTGGGAAACCGCCTCTTTGCCCGTTGAACAGCCTGCGAAACGTCCAAAGCTGCTTGGTCTATGTTGACGCCGTAGTTGAACTGGATGGAGACGTTGGTCCGACCGAGTTGCGAACTTGAGTCAATAAGGCTGATGCCCTGCACTGTGGCCACCGCTTGCTCCAGCGGCCTCGCTATTTGCGCCTCCATGTTCTCGGGGGGCGTGTTTGGCCAAGTGACGTTCGCCGAAATTGTCGGGATTGAGATCCTAGGCAGGAGGTCTATAGGGATTCGAAGGAAGCAAATAAATCCGAGCAGAACCAGCGCCGCAATGCGCATGGTGACCGCGACTGGCCGGGTGACCGCGAATTTGCCAATGTTCACGCTTGCTTCCTCTTGTGCGAGCCGCTTCCCTTCGCACCGCCAGAGGTGTTCGAGTCTCCCGAACTTCCAGGCTTTGCAACCGCGACCTTCTGCCCCTCCTTCAACGGATTAAAGGTCAGCACGACCACCTGGTCCCCGGCCTGAACTCCATCCAATATTTGGACTCCTTGGCCATCGGATATTCCAAGGCGAACCGGCCGGACATGTGCAATGTTGTCAGAGTCGACCACGACCACTGTGGAACTGCCGTCCGATGCGGTCAGAACGGCTTCTCGAGGCACGACAACCTTTGCATCGACTTGTCCAGTCACGATGCTAACTCGCGCATACATCCCTGGACGAATTTCGTGGTCGCGGTTGTCAAGCTTAATCCTGACTTGGAACTGTCGGCTTTGGGGATCTGCAGCTGGGTTGATATTCGAAATAGGTCCGGAGAAGGTCTTCCCCGGCAGGCCGTCCAAGGTGATGTTGGCTGTCTGTCCAGAATGGATTTGCGACGTGTAATCGATCGGAATTGTGGTCGTGACGTACAGCCAGTCCAAATACTGAACTTCGATCACGGGAGAACCTGGAGACGCGAGAGCGCCGGGGTCGGCCTTCCTTGCGGTCACGATGCCTGCAATGGTCGAGCGCACGACCGTATCCGAAAGCCTTGATTGGGCCTGTTTAAGTTGTGCCAGTGCGGCGTCGACCTGGGCTTGCAAAGCGGCGAGATTCTCCTGATAGGCAGGGCCCTGGGCGCGGTTCGCCACGGCTGACCTCGCCGAGGCCTGAGCCTGGAGGACGCCTGCCCTGCTGGCTGCTATATCCGAGATTCCCTTTCGCTGAGCGATCAACAGATTTTGCTGTTGAGCGGCAAGTTGCGATTTAGCGGCAGAGACTTGAGCGGAGGCAACCTGAACGGAACCCTTCTCGACCTCAAGGGCGGTACGCGCATCATCCACGTCTTGCGCCGCGATATACCCCTGCTTGTACAAGCTATTAGTGCGATCGAACTTGGTTTGCGCATTCGCCAGATTCGCATTCTCCTTTTCAAGAGCAGCCTGGGCGTTGGCGACCGCGCTTTGAGCCGCATTGACCTGCGCTTGCGCCCCGGCGACCTGCGCACTATAGTTCTGTTTGACCTGAGCGTAATTGGCTTGGGCGCTACCCACCGCCGCTTGCTGCTGTTGAATCTGGCTTGTGATTCCAACATTTGTTGAGCCTTGAGTCATTTTTGCTTGAGCAAGGCGCGAGCGGGCATCAGCCACACTTGCCTCTTGCTGGAGCACGGCGCCTTCCAGGTCGCCGGGATCGATCTTGAGAAGTACATCCCCGGGCTTAACTGGGTCACCCTCCCGCACTTGCAGGAGAGTGATCCGGCCTGAAGTCTTAGGCGCAACCTCAAGTTTGTCGGGAGACTCCACATTTCCTACCGACTGAATGCTCTGAATAATCGTGCGGCTTGCAGTAGGAACGACTTCAACCGACGGGGCACTTTTGCCTCCCCCACCGCCTCCGCGTCCGGGCGCTCCTCCTTTTTGCTTGCCGGAATCGCCAGAACTGTTGCCGGACGCTCTAATTGAGAAGCGCCATCCGACCAAGGCGAGAAGAATTACGGCGGGGATTCCCCACAAGAGCACCTTTTTCAAATTGTTAAATCCTAAATTGCTTTTGGAGTCATGCTCCAGAGTGCGGCCACGCTCTCATCTCGACCCTACGCACAGACGGGCTAAACGATGGACGATCATTGCGACGAAAAGTTTAGCCAGCTCCAGTAGATGCCCCAGAAATGTAGCCTCTTGCATGAAGAGCGGCAAGTTTAATGGGCGTCAACCGGTGACGCCATCTCCCGCGGTTTGGGTCTCCTGAGAACCAGAATAGCGGGCGCGGTGATGAGGAAGGTGCCTAGGATGAGAAGGAACGAGTCGTTGTAGCTCAAGACGAGGGATTGGCGGGTCACCGTTAAGTCCATGGCCTTCCAGGCCAATTGCCGGGCGGCTTGCGCCGAATAGCCATGCTGCATGAAGCCTTCCGCCATGTATTGCAATCGAAGATTCAACTGGGGATTGCTGTAGGCGATCTTACTGACGAGGTCTGACCGATGCACGGCGGCTTGGTGCTGGACATAAGTGCCGAGGACTGCGATGCCGAATGAGCCTCCCAACTGTCGGGCAAGGTTGATGAGACCGGAAGCCTGCTGGGCGTAGCGCGGATTGAGTTCGCCGTAGGCCACCTGATTGATTGGCGCGAAGAGGAAGCCAAGACCGAGACCACGGATAATGAGCGCTACTCGAGTGTCCTCGACCCCGCTTTGGGTGGTCATGTGTCCCAGCTGCCACATCGATACAGCGAAAATGGTGACGCCGAGGTAAATAAGGAGACGCGGGTCCAGTAGCGGCTTTTTACCGCCGAGGAGACGTCCACAAACGATCGCACTGACGGCAGTGGCGAGACCTCCTGGCATGAGGGCTAAACCCGTAAGGGTGGGCGAAAAGCGAAGGATGGTTTGGGTGAAAAGCGGATACAAATAGATGCCGCCGTACAACCCAAATCCGAGAGCGATGAAAAGGAATATAGAGGCGGCAAGAGTTCGGTTCTTGAGGACGTGGAAGTCTACGACTGGATGCTTATTCTTGGGGGTCAACTGCCACCAGACGAAGATCGACAGACAAACCAGAGCAACAATGCTGAGGCGAACGATGAGCGCGCTCTGAAACCAGTCCTTCTGCTCTCCTTCTTCCAGCAGGTATTGAAGAGACGCGAGGCCAACAGCGAGCAGTCCTATGCCGGGCCAATCCACCGGCGTTAGACTTCTTGGACCAGGCGGATCTTGCAGAAACGTCGTCACGAGAAAAACGGACAGGATGCCGATCGGCACGTTGATGAAAAAGCACCAGTTCCAGGTGTAGTTATCCGTGATCCATCCGCCGAGAGTGGGACCCAAGGTGGGCGCCACGATGATGCCCATGATGAAGATGGACTGCACCAGCCCCTGCTGCTCCTTCGGGAAAATCTGTCGTAGCGTCGCTTGGGCGGTGGACAGAAGAGCAGCGCCCCCGGCGCCTTGCAGGAGTCTCCAAAGAACCAGTTCGCCGAGGGTATGAGACGTGCCACAGAAGAAGGAGGCGACGATAAAAAGGATGATCGAGAAGGAGAGGTAGTTTTTCCGCCCAAATCGAGCCGCCAGAAAGGCGGTCATCGGAAGGACGACGACGTTGGAGAGAATGTAGCTGGTGGAAACCCAGGCAATCTCCTGGTTCGTCGCGCCAAGGTTCCCGGCCATCTGAGGCAAAGCCACGTTTACGATGGTGGTGTCTAGCACCTCCATGATCGCCGCCGTAATGAGACCCAGCAGAATGAGCCAACGGTATCGCTGGACATCACCAGTGGAAAAGGAACCGGAAGTAGCTGCGGCCGCGCTCATTGAGGGGTTTGACTGCGGGACGGCTTTATATTACTCTGCAGTTAGTTCGGCATGGAACGATCTCGGATCGCGGAGATAGTTCGGATTCCGGACCTATTTCGATCCCAGATCCCCGATTCGCGATCCAAGATCGACGGCGGTATAATCGGTTTCCTCCCGCGCAGGGGTGTAGCTCAGTTGGTAGAGCGGCGGTCTCCAAAACCGTAGGTCGCGGGTTCGATCCCTGTCGCCCCTGCCATTTTCTTTGTTAGATGCAGCGGTTAGCTGTTTAGCCTGCGCCCAAAAACAGCAATTGTTGCACCCAGACAAACCAGCAAAAGCGCCGCCGTAGAGCCTGGAATGATCGCTATTTTAGGGGGCTTTGTGGCTGATTTCTTAGCCGGCGCCTTCCCTGCCGCCTTCATCTGTGCCGGGGGAACATCGTGCCTGATCTTGTTTATAAAGGGCACCTTGTCTCCGGCGTCCTTGTGCTCGAGAGATTTGAGCATCTCTGGGGTCACCATGCGCGCGTTGGCGGCTCGGAGAGCGGTCTCCACGGCATTACCGTACGCGTTTCGCCTGGGTGGTCCTGGAGGGAGATGACAATTAAGGCATCGGGCCTTACCGATCACGCTATCGGGCTTGATGTTGTAGAGGGCGACGAACGCTCTCCAGAAAGGGGGCTTTGCCGCGCTGAGGGCCGCGCATGCCAGGAGAAGACCAAAGGTCAGGATTCTAGAGCACTTCAAAATTTCACCGCAGAAGCAGGAAGCTTAGCCCAAGGGCGCGTGAATGGTCAACTCGTTTCAAGTGTCTAGTCCCGGGACCATCCAGCGAACTGTAAGATAGTTAGACTGTGTGTGGCAATTGCCAGAATTTGGGAGAATAGGATCATGACGAGGAAGAATTTCAGAGGAACCGCTCGCGCCAACTGGTGCGCTTGCTTGACAGGGGGCTTTGCGATAACGGGATTGGCGCTGGCAACGTTGCCCAGTTTCAGACCGATTCAGGATCAATCTCCGGAGACGCGAAAGTCGACGCAGAATCCGGTCAGGCCGACCGGAAAGTTGGGACAAGATATCTTTTTGGCGATTGATCACCGAGATGTGACGGCCCTTCAAGCTTTACTAAAGGCGGGTGGAGATCCGAATTCTCGAAACGGTTTGGGCTTTGCTCCGCTTTACATTGCGGCCGCATCGCATCAGCCGGACGCCGTCGACGCTCTTCTGAAGGCTGGCGCCAAGCCCGATTTGGCGAGCACATACGGGACGCCTCTGATGTTTGCCTGCGCCACAAACAACGTGCCTGATGCCATGCGGTTCCTCTCACTTGGCGCGAACCCTAAATATCAGCGTACGGACGGCTTGTCGCCTCTGATGGAAGCCGCCCATGCCGATTCTCTCCCGCTCGTGCAGGAGCTGATGAACCGTAAGGTGGACGTCAACGCTCAGGACGACGGAGGCTATTCCGCACTGACCATCGCGGCAAGGGATGGCTCGCTTGATGTCGCCAGCGCCCTCGTTGCAGGAGGCGCAAACCTAGAGGTTGCTGACGAGAATCGCCAGACGCCGCTTATGACAGCTGCCATGACGGGTCACGCCGATGTGGTCAAGATGCTGATTGACAAGGGGGCCAAGGTTAACGCTGTCGACGCCAGCGGCCGTTCGGCCCTCGTTTTGACCGCATCTTACGGCGACTATCCGGATGTTATTCATGCGCTTCTTGACGCGAAGGCAGACGCCGGAGCTAAGGATAAGCAGGGTCACACGGCCGGTCAACTCGCCACGGCGAGGGGGTTTGGCCAGAGCGCGGCAATCCTGACGGGCGCACCGAGCAAGGCCGAGCCCATGCCGACGCGAACGGCTCGCGAAGCGGTGGCCCTGAGCCTCAACGCAATTCAAGCTTCGACCAAACAATTCGCTGAAGGGGCGCCCTGTGTCTCCTGTCACCAGGAAGGCTTAGGCCGCATGGTAACGGGCGAGGCGATGGCGAAGGGCTTCAAGTTGGACTCGAGCGTTCAAAGCACCGAGCAAACCAAGGTTCTCGGAATGCTGATGGGACTGAAGCCGCTTAACGAAGGTGCACTGCACGACCCCGAGGTTATGAAGCAAATTCCCCTCATTGAGATCAACGAGGTCAGCACCTCGTTCACTTGGATCCTCTCGGGGCTAATCGATCAGAAGCAGCCAGCGAGCGACGCCACCGCAGCCATGACGATGGTCTTGGCCCGGCAGCAGTCGCCGGACGGCTGCTGGACCTTCTCGCTTCCACGCACGCCGATGCAGTCCAGTTACTTCACGTTTACGGCTCTGTCGGTAAGAGCCATGAATGCCTATGGGCCGAAAGCGGACTCTGCTGAGATCGCGCAGAGGCTAGGCAAAGCCCGGCAGTGGTTTGTCGCCGCGCCTGCCAAGGACAGTGAAGATCGCGCATCCAAGTTGCTGGGCCTGAAGTGGACGGATGCGGACGCGAAGGCTCTAGACCAGGCGGCGGCCGATGTTGTCGCCGATCAGCGGGCGGACGGCGGCTGGTCGCAGATGCCAAACCAGCAAAGCGATGCGTACGCCACAGGCCAAGCGCTCTATGCATTGCGCGTGGGTGGGATGGCCGCCAACAACCCGGTCTATAAGAAGGGCGTTCGGTTCCTTCTACTCACACAGGACAGCGACGGTTCCTGGTTTGTGAACAAGCGCGCGATACCCGCGAATAACTACTTTGACGCGGGCTTCCCGCACGGAGAATCGCAGTTCTCCTCGTTCAACGGCACTTGCTGGGCAACGCTGGCATTGCTTGGCGCCGTCTAGGCTGTTTGCTGTGCTGTGGGCTGTGGGCTGTAGGCTGTAGGCTGTAGGCTGGTATCAACACACAGCACACAGCACACAGTCCGGTCCTCAAATGGTTGAAATCTCCGTAAAGTCGGGCACGCTGTACTTGGAAGTCAAGGGCTCCCACAAGATTTGGGCCTTCAAGAGCCGGATGGAAGTGCCGATGGCACATATCAAAAGCGTCCGCGTCGATCCTAATCTGGACATGGGTTGGTCGGCGAAAGGGCTGAAAGTGGCTGGAACCGGGATCCCCAACGTGTTTCGCGCCGGCACATTTATTATCGACGGTGAGAAGGCGTTCTGGGACGTGCGAAACAAAGAGAACGCCATTGTCATCGAGCTTCGCGACGAGAAATACGCGAGGCTGGTCGTTGAAGTCGAAGATCCCTACTTTGTCGTAAAAGAAGTTTCGCGCGCCCTTGCGAACGTACAAACCCGGCTGCGAGGCCCCGACGCCGACTCACAGCTCGTCCCCTGACCGGAACATTCGGCAGGTTCAACCGAGTCTAGCAAGTGGAGTCGTTCGATTCATCCATTCAGGCTTTGCCACCTCAGGTGGTTTCCGGCCCAAATAGGTTGGCTCGGAAACAAACCTTATGCTTGAAACCATCATCGTTATCCTCGTCATTCTCTGGTTGCTCGGCGCTTTCGCATTCCATGTCGGCGGCGGCCTGATCCACATACTGTTGGTCATCGCTGTCGTGGTGATTGTCATAAGGGTCCTTCAAGGAAGAAAGCCGGTCGGCTAAAGCGCCTCGCCGACCGGCAAAGGACGCGCTACAACCGGGACGGGAAACGCCTCAGAAAGCAGCTTCAGATAGCTCTCGTACCGTTCATTCCGTATGGAGCCTGATTTGACGGCGGCACGCACCGCGCAGGAGCTTTCTGACACATGGAGGCAGTCCGCGTAGCGGCAAGCTGCCCCAATTCGGGAGATCTCGGCGAAGCCTGCAACGACTTCGCGGGGAGATTCGAAGGCGACCGCGAACTCTCGGATGCCGGGCGTATCGAGCAGGCGTAATCCGCCAACCTCGTGCAACGTGGACCGCGTCGTCGTGTGGCGGCCCTTTCCCGTGTCATCGCTGACCGTGCCCGCTTCCGCCACCCTTGAGGCCAGCACAGCGTTGAGCACGGACGACTTCCCCACCCCGCTGTGTCCAACGAGCGCTGACATCCGGCTTCCGAGGAACTGGCGGAGGTCCTCGATGCCTTGGCCGCGCTCCGCCGAGGTTTGAAACACAGGAACGATTCCTCGGTAGATGGCTATGGCTTCCGCGTCCTCCTCAGACACTCCCAAGTCCGCCTTGTTCAAGCACACCGCCGGCTCGGCGCCTCCTTGCTGGATGGCGGCTAGATACCTGTCAATCAACCTTGCATGCAACGGAGGGGCCACAACGCTCACCACAACCACCACGACTTCGACGTTGGCCGCGATCAGGCGCGAGCCACCGACCTCCTTTCGATGCAGCGTAGTGCGTCGAGGGAGCACTTCAGTGACTGCCTCGTTTGCAACACGGACAGAGTCGCCCGGAGCCAAGCCCTCTGGCGCTTTGCAGGCTACTTCCAACCCATCTACTCGGACGATGCACCGAGTTCGATCGACGCCGACGACGACGCCGAGCGGGTTATTGTCTTCCGTCTTGATAAGCAGGTGGAGCATGAACCACTCCACCGGCCGCTTTGCCTCTTTGGCTTCCGTCGCTTGCGCGCTGTAGCGAAGGCTGGAAGCCCGACGAATTAGATCTTTGCGGGCGCGGGCGTCAAGGGCCGCGAGCCGCTCTTTTAGTTCAACTCTTTGTTCTGTATTCAAGGAATGCTGTCTCTCGATTTGAAGCTGCGAGAGGATGGAAGTGTTTGCGACTGAGGTAGCCCAGGAACCCCCATCCCCTGCCCCTTCCCCCTCTGCCGCACATACATCGGCACAAGGGGAAGGGGTGTTGACGCGCGCCAAGGGCGAGCATGGATTCCAGCGATCCGACGGATCAGGCCAGAGGAAGGATCTCGACCCGGGCGAAGGTTGACGCAATAGCAGTGTTAGTCATGATTTAATTTCCTCCGCGGGTCAGATTAGGCCTCAAAGAGACGCAGCCGGATTATAGCAGGCCGTACGACGTAGGCTTTGGGCTTTGGGCTTTGGGCTTTGGGCTTTGGGCTCTAGGCTCTTGGCTGCGGGCTCTTGGCTCCGGGCGCTAGGCTCTAGGCTCTAGGCTCCGGGCTCTGGGCTCTGGGCTAGGTCTGATTTGGTGCATTGGGCTTTCACATCCGAATGAGAATCCGGAATGTCAATCCGAGCTCAACGCTTTCCGCTTTACGCTTCCACCCAACCCCAGCGACCCGGTCATACTCTGAGGAAGCGGCAAGGAGCGCCGCAGGGGTGTTACGTGAGAGTTTCGCTAAGGATGTTTGGACTTGCAGCGCTGGCTATATTTAGCATCGCATTGACGTCGGCGGATGCGCAGTCGCAGGCTCAGGCCGACCAAAAACCCGGCCTCAAGCGGTTGAAGTTACGGATCGCCGTGGCCCCGCTTGACTACAGCGGCCAGCAATGGTTTGACAACTGGAACATCCCAGTTGAGTTCCGCAACGCGATTGACGATAAGTTGGCAAAGAAGCTGTTTGACACGGGTCGGTTCATCGTTCTTGACCGCGAGAGTATGCAGCCCTTGCTTCAAGAGAAGGCGATCAAAGAGGACAATACAGGACAGTCCCAGAAGGGCAAAACCGTGCCCGCCCAGGCTTTGGTCCGGGGAAAGCTTACGGATTTCTCCCTCGCGCGGCGTGGATCCAATCTCGGAGTCAATGTGGGCTCGATCGGACGAATTGGTGGTTCGGTCACTCAGGCCAGCGTCGGTATCCAGCTCACGATTCTCGACGTGGACACGAGCGCCATTCTCGCAACCGAAACAGCGGGCGGCAAGGCCAGCTCTAAGTCGTTCAACTTGCAATCCGGCGGACGGTTTGGCTTCGCGGACTTTTCGACCTTTGAGAACAGCCCCCTCGGAGACGCTACTAACAAAGCCTTAGATGACGCAGTTCAGAAAATCCTCGTCAAGTTGGGAGACCAGCCGTGGTCCGCTCGAGTGGCGGACTTTGACACGGGTTCCAAGGAAGTCACGATCAACGCCGGGGTCGATACCGGAGTGCAAGTTGGAGACACCTTCGACCTCATGCACATTGCAAAGGTCATCAAGGATCCCGACACTGGCGAAGTCCTGGGGGTCAAAACGGCGAAGATCGGCCGCGTCCGGATCAAGGACGTCCAGAAGAAATTCGCGGTAGCGGACCTGATTGAAGGCACTGGAGCCGACGTGGGAGACTTAGTTTCGGAATCGAAGAGCTGACATCTCCCGGCCCACGGACTTTTATGCGGCGACCGGACCTTGTTCGCCGGTTGCCGCGTAAAACTAAATAGTTATGGATTCCTGCCTCGCGCCCGGCGAGTATTTGGGAGCAACTGTGGCGAAAAGGTCGTTTGGCGGTCTGTTTCTGACGGAGTCGTCGTTCCCCCCAAACACCATCCTCGACAGTCACGTTCACGAGGCTGCGACTATTTGCCTCGTTCTCCAGGGTTGCTTTGAAGAGCAATCTGATAGAAACAAAACGAGGGCCGAAGCCGGCCTCGTTTTGTATCGACCGGAGGGCCATCGACATTCAGATCGCTTTTTGAACGCGCGCGGACGGACCTTGGGACTCGACCTCGTCGGCGCCGGCCTTCACCTTCCCCAACAGCCCATCACCCTAGGCACCCCTCGCATTGGCCTTCTTGGCGCTCAAATCTATCGCGAGTTCCGTCGGAACGATGAGTGCTCTGCTCTTGCCGTTGAAGAACTCGTTCTACTTCTTCACGACGAGATGACACGCTCTTTGTCCCGAGTGTCACTCCAGCAGCCGAAGTGGCTGCGACTGGTTAAAGAGCGGTTGGCCGAAGAATATGTTCTTCATCTGAGTCTTGCGGAACTCGCCAGAGAAGCAGGCGTCCATCCGGTACACCTTTCCCGAGAATTCCAGCGCTTCTTCGGTTGCTCCTTGGGCCAATACGTGCGCAAGCTCCGCGTCGAGCATGGACGCCGCCATCTGAGTCTTCCCGATCTTTCCATCGGTGAAGTCGCTCAGGACGCCGGGTTCTGTGACCAGGCCCATTTCACTCGGGCCTTCAAGGAGTTCATCGGGATGACGCCCGGTGAATACCGCTCCTCGGTCTGAACCAAAGGTTTGAGTCAGGCTCAAACTCGTTAAGATCGTTCAATCATTGTGTGTGCTGCGCCAGCCACCATCGGATTATGATTCTCGCCTATCTGTGCCTTGCCGGTGGACTCTTTGCAGCCACGTCTCCCGGATCTCCGTCTTACGACCTAAAAGTCTCGATTCAGCCCTCAGATCGACTTCTTGCCGTGGAGGGTGGGGCGACCCTTCCCGCAAATGCCCGATCCCGCTCGAAGCTTTGTTTTCAGTTGGCTCAGCAGATGGCAGACCTGAAAATGGAGATCGTCTCGCCGTCGACTCTGGCACAGGTGCTCACACCCAAGATGCTTAGCGACAACTCGCTTGGAACCGGCAACTTCTCGGCTGATCTTAAGTCCTCGATCCCTGCAGGGGTGCCGATCGCCATCAAGTTTTCCTACCATGGCGGACACAAGACCGCCTTCGTGTTTCACATTGGTCCCGAAGGCAGCTATGCGGACGGGACAGACATCGCGTGGTATCCGCAATTTGGTGCAGAGTTAGACCACAACGGGAAGTTCTCCGTGGATGCCTCAGCGGCCGCCTTGGGAACGGCAACATACACAATTCCCGCGGAGCTCGACATGGTCGCAAGCGGGGAGAGGTCCGAGACGCCAGGCGACCATGAAAAAGGGACGCATGAATACAAAATCACCCATCCAAGTTCCTTCGCGTTCTCAGTCGACAAGTACCACGTGCTCCGCAGCCCGGGACGGATTCCCGTCTCGCTCTACTTAAAGGGCCCGCGGCCTAACGAGCAGGAGATGCTCGCGGGCATACGCCGCGTCGTCGACGAGCTCACCTCCATCTATGGACCATTCCCATTCCCGGAATTCACCCTCGTAGAACTTAGCGATGAGTCTTTAAAAGACGCGGGCTTTGGCGGCGCAGGTTGCCCGGGATTCATGCTCTCAGCAGCATCCTTCCTCGATCAAGGCTTCAATATGGCCTTCTTTGGCCACGAAATCGGGCATCAGTGGTGGGGAAATCAGATTACGCACGTGAGCGAAGATGATGGCAACGACTTGCTCGATGAGGCGATGGCTCAGTACGGCTCACTCTATTGCGTGCAGCATTTGGTAGGTGATAAGGCGGCTGATCGATATCGATGGTCGGGATATCCAGGTTACGTGACGAGTCAATGCGGAAGGAATTTCCTTCGAGTGGCCGCCGCCGGGCTGGACATTCCGATCGGCCGGATGCCGCAAACTGAGTCGGGCCTCGCTCATGAGCTTGCTTGCGAAAAGGGCTTTCTAGCCTATGACGCCCTCCGCAGAGAGATCGGAGATGGCGCTTTCCATTCTGCTCTGAAGGCAGTGACGAGCAAATACGCGTTCCGGTCTATCACATGGGCAGGATTCAAGGTTGAGGTCGAAAAGGCTACGCACCAAAACCTTGACTGGTTCTGGAATCAATGGTTTGGACGGGCGGGAGCGCCCTACCTGGATTTGACGTGGAGCCAACATGGCGCGGAAGTAACTGGCGTTCTTGTACAACGCGCTCCTGCCTACCGGCTGAAGGTGCCGGTCCGATTCGAGTTTGGGGACGGCAAGTCAAAAGTGATCGAAATCGCCTCCACCTCTGTTCAATCGCCGTTTAAATTCAGATCTGAGGAGAAGGCCGTAAAGGCGGAGATCGATCCACGATTCGAGGTCTTGCACTTTACAAAGGAAACGGAAGCCGAAGGTAAGGCTCTGGCCCCATACACGAGGGCCAATTGGCTGCTGTTTACAGGCCATGTCCCCGAGGCTCAAAAGGCCCTGGAAGCCTGCCTGACGTCAATTCCCTCGCGAGACCCATACGGCCTACAGTTCTATGTGCGTTTCCGCCTCGCTCAACTTGCCTTCCGGGCAGGAAACTATGCGATGGCGATAACCGAGGGGGATCGTGCCATGGCCTGTTCCGGGGCCGATCCGCTGCTAAAGCCGGCCTTTTATCAGTTGATCATGACCTCGGCGGACAAGACCGGAGACAAGTCCAGGGCGCGATCTGCGGCAGCGGCAGGGATTGCTGCTGAAAAGGAGCTTGGGCAGCTCACCAGTATCACGCTGTCGGCAAAGCAATGGTTGGCGTCGAACAACAAGTCCTAGTCCGGCGCAATTTGGCCCGTGCGATGGGAACCGCTTGGGCCACGGTGGACTTGATTTATGCGTGTACGTCAGAATGAGGCCCATGCGCAACGCGCTACGGATTTTTCCTTTTATACTTGTTGGCCTTGTCATGGCTGGCTGCAAGCCTGAGGCGCCCTACCAATACGGCGGCGTCGAACTCACTAAGCCCGCAAGGAAAATCATCAGTCTCAGCCCCGGCATTAGCGAGGTCCTGGCCAGCAAGGGCGGCGGCTATAACTGGCTTGTGGGCCGAACTGATAGCGACAACTATCCCAAAATCATGTCGCGTGTCCCTATCGTGGCGACCAGCAAGCCGAACTGGGAGCGCATCGCGCAAAAGAAAGCCGATCTGATCGTTTACGATCCCGACCTCTACAGCCAATCTGACATTGCAGAGATGTCCAAGTATTCGCGCATGCCACCCTTTGCACTCGGCGGCAATTCGATTGATGAGTTCACGAAGAACCTTATGACGCTCTCCACCATGTACACGGGCGAGACGTTTATGTCCGAATATGTGGACAACATCAACGCGGCACGGCAAAAGGCCCTTGCCGATCCTGTGAAGCCCACCCCGAGCGTGATCGTGATCATGCCCGATAAGTCCGGCGAACACTACATCGCTGGAAAGGATTCCTTTTACGCTGACGAAGTCCGTGCGGCTTCAGGCAATGCAGTCGGCCCGGTCGGCACAAAATTCGTCCCAGTTAACGCAGAATCCATCATTCAAATGAACCCAGACATTATCGTAACGGCCGGTGATCCGGACCCATTCATCAACGATTCACGCTTCGCAAGCTTGACTGCCGTCAAAAAGAAGCATTGGGTCAATGTGCAGCAGGACGCGCTCCTTCGGCGCGGTTCACGGGTGCCGGACGTCATCGAAGGCCTGCACAACAACTTCGCGGAGATGATGCGTTGAGCCCGCGCGCAGAAATCGGAATCTTCGGTGGGTCAGGCTTTTATAGCCTTCTGCCGGACGTTCGAGAAGTCAAGGTTGATACGCCATACGGGCCCCCCAGCGACTCCGTTATGCTCGCGACTGTCGAGGGACGAAAGGTCGCCTTCCTCCCGCGCCACGGCCGCCATCACACATTGCCGCCACATAAGGTGCCCTACAGGGCGAACGTTTGGGCGTTCAAGGCGCTTGGAGTTCAAGCAGTTATCTCGCCGTGCGCCGCCGGCTCACTGCAGAAGGAGTTTGAGCCCGGGAGCTTCGCCGTGTGCGACCAGTTCGTGGACCGCACGAGCGGACGCGCGGACACATTCTTCGACGGACCGATCGTCACCCACATATCCCCGGCGGAGACCTATAGCCCGCTCCTTCGAAAGCTTGCGATCCAGGCAATCAAGGACAACGGAATCCCTTGCCATGAGTCGGGCACAGTCGTAGTGATTCAGGGTCCCAGGTTCTCCACCAAGGCTGAGAGCAAGTGGTTCACCAGCATGGGCTGGGAAGTCATCAATATGACCCAGTATCCAGAGGCCTATCTTTGCAGGGAGATGGGCATGGCCGTTGTGAACATTTCGCTGATCACCGACTACGACAGCGGAGTCGTCTCGGGAACGGACGCTGTCACCGCCCATGATGTGCTAGAGGTATTCAAAACGAACTCGGAGAGAATCAAGAAAGTCGTTCTTGATATGATTTCGCGAATGCCGGAGGATTTGTCAGTTTACGGCGGGTCTGCCGGTCTCCAGTTCAGCCGAGGCGACGGCCACGCAGCGACGCCGGAAGACATTCGCATATTCGAGGTGCTGTCGTAGCCGCCGTCTGAGGGTGGATGAAGTTGCGGGACGCGATTCGAAAATCTCGTCCCGAGACCCCGAATCGACAGCCTGAACACATGAGCACGAGCACGGGAGTGCCCGACGGCCAGGAGCCCGTGTTTGGGCGAATGAACGGAAAAAGCGTAACATTAAGCTGAAAGATCGGCAAAGGCGAAGGGCGTAAACTTCTTTCGATATGGAAAAGAGCTAGGGCGCGTATCGTTATATTGAAGAGAAAAATCCGAAGAGTTTTTTATGAACCCTATTAGGACAAGCATTTTCACCTCCGCCGCCATCACCATCGCTGCCTTGGCGGTGGTCTTTGGAAGCGTGAGCCGGGGACGGCTGGACCTGGGCGGAGCGAGCGCTCAGGCGCTAAATAACGGGCCTGCTTTGACCGATTTGGTGGCCTCAAACGCCCAGGTACCCGAAGTGGACTACTTCCGCGAGATGGTGAGCCTGCTCAAGCGCGAGTATGTCGAGCCGATAACGGACGATCAAAAGCTTGCAGTAGGCGCCGTCAAGGGCATGGTGGACAGCCTCAAAGACCCGCGGTCCCGGTTCATGGATCAGGACGAATTTAAAGCTTATAACAATGCAATCGCAGGCAAGTACGACGGCATCGGCGCCGACCTGGCATTCGATATGGACGTCGGCAAGGGCCACACGGGAGCGGCGGACGCCCAAAATATGAACCCGAACGATATGCAGGCGCTTGCCCTGCCTAAAGTCGTCGTTGTTTCTGTTACGCCCGGTGGACCCGCCGCAGAGGCGGGCGTGCAGCCAGGGGACTGGGTTGAGTCGGTCGAAGACCACTGGGTCCTCAGCCCCGATCCAATTCAAACCTATCGGAAAGCCGTGATTGCCGCGGGGACCAAAGAGACCGCTGGATTAAGTCCGTCGGAAGTCGCCCAACGAGAGCATACAGCCCGAGCTTTGGGCGTGGTCCTTCGTGAGAAGCTTAAGACCATGATCATGCCTTTGAAGGCGATGGATATGATGACGCTTGGAGACAGCGGAAGCTTGAAGATTGAGTGGCACCGTGGCGATTCTCTCCGAGATACCGTCATCCAGAAGCACGAGTCTCACGTGCCGATCGTTGGTTCGGACAACACGGTGATCAACCTGCGTTTTGCCCTAGGTTCTGCCCAGGAACTCAAAAGAGAGATTGCGGGCAAGACCGAGGTCACGTTGGACCTGCGCAACGACGCGGTCGGCGATTTCGAAGCAATGGAGCAGTGCCTCGCGGTAGTGGCACCGAGTGGCGACTACGGCGAGATCCACTCCGACCGCCCTGGCAAGAGCCGCAAGATAGTGATTTCCAGCGGCAATCCGCATCCTCCGAAGATATCGATTTTGGTGGACGCGAGCACGCGTGGCCCCGCCGAGGTTTTTGCGATGGCACTATCAAGCCATAAGCTTGCTCAAGTGAGCGGTAAAGCGGCTGGTGACGACTCGGTGGCCGAAGCGGTGGCCCTGCCGGACGGCAGCGGATACACCTTGGTTATGGGAGAGTACAAGCCTGTTGAAACGAGAATCGTGGCGAGCAACGGAGTCCTAAAGGACCGGATAACGCCGCCTCAGGCTGGAATTCGCGACTACGACGGAACGATTGTCGCCGCTCGCAAAGGCAAGGGAGGCAATGCGTGAAAACAATTGGTAAAGCGCTAGGCTTCGCGGCCGTTCTCCTTGCGTGTTTCGGTTTCGGTTTCTCATGGCGCGATCTAAGACATGGCGACCTGCCTGAAGGCAACACCTTCAAGCGGCTCGTGGCTTCGTTCAACTCGCAGCCCCCTGCATCTGCAGAACAGATTTTTCGAGATTCCTACAATAAGATCCTCGCCGACTATGAACGGCCTATCGTGCCTAAAGAGCTGAAATACGCCGGCATCGAAGGCATGATGGCTTCGCTGGGCGACCCGCACACCATGTTCCTCGTGCCTACCGACGCCGAGGAGTTCTCCTCCGAGACGAAAGCCAACATCGTCGGCATCGGAGCCCGGCTGGAGCAAGACACCCTGGGAGCGCGAGCCTCCCGCGTCTTTGAGGCCAGCCCAGCCTATTCGGCGGGAATGCGCGAAGGCGACGTCATCACGACCGTAGACGGAAAAGCTACCTCTGGCCGAACGCTGGAGGACATTGTCGCCTCCATCAAGGGGAAAGAAGGCACCGTTGTCCACCTCACCGTGATGCATAGCGGAAGCACCACGCCGGTCCAGTACGCGATCAAGAGAGCCCAAGTCATCATTCCCACCGTCGACTCCAAGTTCTTGGATAAGTCGTCCGTTGGCTACATGACGGTCGCCTCCTTTGCGGAGCCGACTGCGGAGCAGTTTGACCAAGAACTGGCCAAGCTCGAGAA